>NZ_JBRRDW010000032.1:0-55192 GCF_056759895.1 Stenotrophomonas sp. STEN038 | reverse complement strand
CGTGGTCGGTTTGTGGGCCGCCGGGCGGGGGGCGGGCCGCCCGCCCCCGGGCGCGGCCCGGGCCCGCGCGGGCCACCGCCCCGTCCCCCCTGGCCCCGCCACTACAGGTCGCGCTGCTCAGCGATCCAGGGCTTCGCGCAGCGGCTTGAGGAACGTTGCGGCGGCAGTCACCGGGTCCGCCGTCTCACTTATTGCCGAGACCAACGCACTACCAACCACCACGCCATCGGCATCCACCGCCATCGCCGCTGCGCTGGCCGCATCCTTGATGCCGAAACCAGCCACCACCGGCGCGCTGGAACGGCTGCGCAACAAGCGCAGGCGCTCGCCTGCGGCGGAACTGTCCAGGCGCTCGGAGGCACCGGTCACGCCGGCAAAACTGACGTAGTACAGATAGCCCTGCGCCGCGTGGCACAGACTGTCCAGACGGGCGTCGCTACTGGTCGGCGAAGCCAACAGAATCAAGGCCAACCCGGCTTCGGCGAATGCCGCACGTGGCTCATCGGCCTCTTCCGGTGGCAGGTCAACCAGCAGAATGCCGTCCACGCCTGCCGCCACAGCCTCTTCGGCATAGGGCGCATAACCACGGATCTCGACCGGGTTGAGATAGCCCATCAACACCACCGGGGTGGTCGCGTCGGTCTGGCGGAACTGCGCCACGGTATCGAGTACGTATTGCCGCCCTGCCCCACGCGCCAGGGCGCGCTCGGAGCTACGCTGGATGGTCGGGCCATCAGCCATCGGGTCCGAGAACGGCACACCCAGCTCGATCACATCAGCGCCAGCCTCAACCAGCGCATGCATCACCGGCACGGTTGCCTCCAGCGATGGATCGCCGGCAGTGATGAAGGGAATCAGCGCCTTGCGGCCGGAGGCGCGCAGGCGCGCGAAGCATTCGTCAATTCGGGTAACAGCCATCTCAGGCACATCCTTCAATCAGTTCGACCGCATCAGGCTGACCCCAGTAAATGGCGGTGATCAGGCCATCAAGTGTTTCCAGACGCAGCGCCAGGTTGGCGGCCTTGTCGGTCCAGGTCAGGTAATCGCCGTTTGGCGAGTTGTACGCATGCGGACTGGTCACTACGCCCGGCAGACGCTTTTTTGCATTGGGGACTGTCATGCCCACCCACAGATAGAACGGTGTCACCACGGCGCCCGGCGCGGGGTCGGTAACCTGCTGGCCCGGCTCGAAGGGGGCATTCACTTCGAAACGCACGATGCGATCGGCGATCACCATCATCGAGATGTTGTCGGGCAGCGAGCCCTTGTCGTAGTACTCGCAGTCCCCCTCCAACGCTTCACGCATGCCTTGCGAGACGAAGGCCTTGTCGCCCGGCGCCTTGCCGAACGGCGCGCCGATGCGCAGCTCACCCAGCTGCGCCAGCCCAGCCGATGCGCTGGCAGCAGGCGTCGCCGCCGGTGCCGGGGACGGCTTTGCCGCGGCGGGGGCAACGGGTGCGGCCGGTGGCGGCGCAGGAGCAACCGGCTCCGGCGGCGCAGGGGCGCTGGGCGCGCATGCTGCCAAGACCGCAACCAGGCCCAGCAGCAATGGCGTGCGCAACATACGCGTACCCGGGGAAGCGGCCGTCACAGCACCAGCCCTTCGCGCGCGGCGATGGTGTGTACGTCCTTGTCACCGCGACCGGACAGATTGCACAGCACCAAGGCGTCCTTCGGCAGCTCGCGCGCCAGCTTGATCGCATGGGCAACCGCATGGCTGGATTCCAGCGCCGGCAGAATGCCTTCGATGCGGGTCAGGCGATGGAAGGCGGCCAGCGCTTCCTCATCGGTGATGCCCACGTACTGCGCGCGGCCGGTATCGGACAGGAAGGAATGCTCGGGGCCGACGCCCGGGTAATCCAGGCCAGCGGAGATCGAATGGGTTTCGGTGATCTGGCCATCGTCATCGCACAGTACATAGGTGCGGTTGCCGTGCAGCACGCCCGGGCGACCGGCCGAGATGGATGCGGCGTGGCGGCCGGTATGGATGCCATCGCCCGCAGCCTCGGCACCGTAGATCTTGACCTCGCGATCATTGAGGAAGGCATGGAACAGGCCGATGGCATTGGAGCCGCCACCAACGCAGGCAGTGATCGCATCGGGCAGGCGACCATAGTCCTCCAGCATCTGCGCGCGCGCTTCACGACCGACAATGGCATTGAAGTCACGCACCATCCGCGGGTACGGGTCCGGGCCGGCGACGGTACCGATGATGTAGAAAGTGTCACGCACATTGGTGACCCAATCGCGCATCGCTTCATTGAGCGCGTCCTTGAGCGTGGCCGAGCCACTGGTGACTGGCACCACGGTGGCACCGAGCAGTTTCATCCGGTAGACGTTGATCTTCTGCCGCTCGATATCGGTGGCACCCATGTAGACCACGCATTCCAGGCCCAGGCGCGCGGCAACCGTGGCCGAGGCCACGCCATGCTGGCCGGCACCGGTCTCGGCAATGATGCGGGTCTTGCCCATGCGCGCGGCCAGCAAGGCCTGGCCAATGGTGTTGTTCACCTTGTGCGCGCCGGTGTGGTTCAGGTCCTCACGTTTGAGCAGGATCTGCGCGCCGCCGACGTCCTTGCTCAGGCGCTCGGCGTGGTAGATGGGGCTGGGGCGACCCACGTAATGCTTCAGGTCCTTGTCGTAGGCGGCAATGAAGGACGGATCAATCCGCGCCTGGTCGTAGGCGGCTGCCAGTTCCTGCAGCGGCCCCACGAGGGTTTCGGCGACAAAGCTGCCACCAAAGCGGCCAAAGTGACCACGCGCATCGGGGAAAGCGTGGAAATCGGAGATCGACGAATCAGTCATGACGTCACGGCTACAAGGAACAGGCAAGCACTCTAACGCAGCGCCGATGACATAAAAATGGATAATTCGGCGACCACATGTTAGAAAAACTCACATGAAGACCAACCAATCCCTGCCCTCGCTCAATGCCTTGCGCGCCTTCGAGGCTGCGGCACGCCTGCGCAGTGTCAGCCAAGCCGCCGCCGAGCTGCATGTCACCCACGGCGCGGTGAGCCGCCAGTTGCGTGCATTGGAGGAAGAACTGGGATTGGTCCTGTTTGAACGCGACGGCCGCGGCATCCGCCCCAGCGCCGCCGGTCATCGCTTGCTGGAAGCGACCTCCGGCGCGTTCTCGCAGCTGCGTGACTGCATTTCCTCGCTGCGACGACCGCAGCGCACTGATGCCTTCGTGCTGGGCTGCCCTGGCAGCCTGTTGGCACGCTGGATGATCCCGCGCCTGCAGGACCTGCAACGTGACCTGCCCGGCCTGACCCTGCACCTGGCAGCACAGGATGGCGATTTCGCCCCGCGCCTGGATGGGCTGGATGCCGCGCTGATGCTGGGCCAGGCGCCTTGGCCTACTGGTTGGCAGGTACACACGCTGGCAGCCGAACGGATCGGCCCGGTGTTCAGCCCTTCGATGCATGGTGCGCATGTATTAGCCCGGCAGCCTGTCGAAGCGGTGCGTGACCACTCGCTGCTGCATACGCGCTCGCGACCCCAGGCCTGGCCGGCCTGGGCTGCACGCAATGGCATTGATGCAGATGCGCTGACTTATGGGACCGGCCTGGAGCACCTGTATTACATGCTTGAGGCGGCGGTCGCCGGATTGGGCATAGCGATTGCGCCGGAGCCCCTGGTGGCTGACGACCTGGTCAACGGGCGCCTGATTGCGCCGTGGGGATTTGTTGAAACGGATGGCTGCTGGGCCTTGTGCACTGCCGGCGATCAGCAGGACCCGCGTGTGGCTGCATTGGCGGAATGGCTGCGCAAGCAGCTGTTGTAGGAGCGGCGTAAGCCGCGAAGCTGGCGGTGCTTGAAAGGCCTGAGGGCTTACCCCTCCCCAACCCTCCCCTTTGCTGCGCAAAAGGGAGGGAGCAACGGCGCTGGCATCCGATGCACCTGTGGCTTCGCGGCTTACGCCGCTCCCACAACTGCCAACTGTGCCGCTCCTACAATCAACTTCCTTGCGTCGGCTGCGCCAGCCGCTGCTGCACATCTTCGCGCAGGCGCGCCAACTCCACTTCCGCCTGCTGCCGCTGCTGCATGCCCTCGCGGTGGATATTGCGCACCTCTTCCACCGTGGCGATCAACTGCTCGTGCACATGGCGCAGGGTCGCCACATCGATCACTGCACGCTGGTTGGCCTTGGCCGTTTCCACCGAGGTCTGGCGCATCAGATCGGCGTTGCGGCGCATCAGCTCATTGGTGGCATCGTCGATGGCATTGGACAGATCCACCGCATTCTTCTGCTCGCCCAGCGACAGCTGGATGGCGAACTGGCGCTTCCACGACGGAATGGTGATGTCGCGGACAGCGTTGAACTTCTCGATCAGCTGGATCGCATTGGCCTGGATCAGACGGATCATCGGCAGCGACTGATCGGCCGCATGCTGCATGACGGTCAGGTCGCCCACGCGCTTGTCGAGCAGGCGGATCGCGTTGTCGATCTCACCTCGACGAATACGCGACTGCGGATCCTCAATCCCAACCAGCGCGTGCAATTCGTTGTTGAGCTCAGCCAACCGCTGCTTGCCGGCGGCGATGTGCAGGCCGAGACTCTGGCGCTCGTCGCGGACAATGGCATGCATGCGGTCGAACTCACCGACACGCTGCCCCATCTGCGCCTGCTGCGCGCCAACATCACGCAGCAGGCTCTCGATCTGCTGGTTGGTGTCGCTGAACTTCTGCACCAGCTCGCCTTTGGAAGCGCGCATGCGGTCGATCAGGCCACCGATCACCGGCACTTTGGAACGCTCGTTCAAGCCATCCAACTTCAGCGAGCGGGCGATACGCACGACCTCACCGAGCTTCTCGCCCGAGGCATCCAGGTCGCGGTTGCGCACGTGGTCCAACAGCTGACTGGAGAAGGCCGCACTTTTGCCCGCCGCATCACGACCGAATACATGCAGATTGCCCGGGCTGATGTCGTCCAGCGTGCGCACGATCTGCGCGATCTGCGGGCGGTCGGCTTCGCTCAGCCCCAAGGCGACCAGCGTGGTGCCATCAACATCGGCGGAAGGGCCGGCCGGCAGTGGCAGCGTGTCCTGGGTCATCAGCAGTTCTCCTTGAGCAAGTGGGACGAAGCGGCGCGCGAGCAATCATGTGCAGGATGGTTCTCAGCGCAGTCTAGCCTGCATGGCTGTCACCTCGTCGAGAATCCGGGCCTGCACCTCATTGGCCTGCGCCAGCTGGGCCTGCTTGTTAGCGGCACGACCGGCCAGGCCTTGCTGCCGCCATAGCGGCAGCAGCACATCACGGATACGCAGGTAGCGCTCGATCAGCTCCACGCCCTGCGCATGCAGCAGGCGCAACTGCCCGGCCTCGCTGTCGCGCAGGCGGGCCAGCCCGCGCAGATGCTGCAGCCGTCGCTGCAGCGCAGCCTGCGCCAGTGGCTCGTCCGGCGGACGAACTGCCTCGCCGGCAGCCGCCCAGTCATCGATGGCAACCACCGCCATCTGCACCCGGGTCGCCAGCTGCAGATGCTGGCCCAGCTCCTGCTGCAAGGCCTGTACACAGGCATCGGCACGCAGCAGGCAGACGTCGAGCTGGGACGCCAGCTGCTCGGCCCGTGCCTGCGCCTCGACATCACGCCCCAGCAACCGACCGAGCAAACCCACCGAACGGCGGATATGGCGACCATCGGCCGCCGACATTGCTTCACGGATGTTGTTCATCTCCGCGACCAGCCGTGCGGCGGCGGTGCCGGCCGCTGCGGGGCCAAGCAACTGCTCGACTGCAGTCAGCAGTTCCGCTCCGTAGCTGGCCACGGCCAGCCCGTCATCGGCCAGCAATGCTGGCTGCGGCGGAAGCGGCAACAGCGACGGCGCTGGATCAGGCATCGTCCGCTGCTTCATTGCCGCGACTGCCCTGCTGCCCCGGCACCACCACGTTGCCACCGTAGAAATGCCGCATCAGTGCTTCATCCAGCGCCTTTTCCTCCGGTGTGCGTGCACGCCGCACGCGTGGCGTCGGCTTGCTGCTGCCGGCTTCCTTCGACAACCACTCCTGCAACTGTGCAGCCAGCCCGGCCAGGGCTTCGCCGACTTCGCCCTGCCGCTGCTGTGCGGCGGCCAGCACCTGCAACAGCGGGGTCAGATCCTGCACTGGTGCAACCGGCGCCGCTGTTGCGGGCTGCGGTGCGACCACCGCTGCGGGGCGCTCTGCAACCGACTGCAACAAGGCCACGATCTGCTCCCACGGGGCCTCGACCTGCGGCGCGACCGGTGCAACCGGTGTGGGCTCTTCGGCACGCAAACCCTGCAAGCCACTGGCGATATCGGCAAGCTGCGCCACCATGCGCGCGCCGGTATCGGCATCGTCGCCACCCATCGCCTTGTCACGCATGAAGTCACGCTTGATCTGCTCCCAGCGCGCCAGCTGCGTCGCATCCAACACCTCGCGCAGCTCACCCAGCTTGAGCAGGTTTTCCTCGGAACCGCTGGTCAGCAGCTGCGATTCACCCAGGTAATGATCGGTGACCAGCTGCTGCAGCTCGGCGGCATTCATCACCGGCGAGATCTTCTCCGACAGCTTGTTCATGTTGCGGTAGCTGCCCTGCAGCCGGAACGGCGGCTCGACACGGTATTTGTCGGCCTGCGCGGCACTGGCGATGTACTGCTGGTTGACCCGGTAGACCACCTCGCGCACCTGCATCAGCCGCTGCAGGGTGGCGACGATCTCATTGATCTCCGCGCCGCTATACGCATGGCTGAGCGTATTGGTGGACACCTCCTTGCCGCCGGCCTTGTCGACCAGCAGGTAGAGGTCGGCCAGGTCGCGGGTCGCCATCGGCGCCAGCACCTGGCTGGAAGTCAGGCTGTTCTCGATGTAGCTGAGCTTGAAGGCGTCTTCCATGCCACCGAGCACATCACCGAGGTTGTAGATGTCGGCACGGTTGGCCAGCATGTCCGGCACCTTGAATACTTCGCCGGACTCGGTGTACGGGTTGCCAGCCATCACCACGCAGAACTTCTTGCCGCGCAAATCATAGGTCTTGGTGCGGCCCTTCCAGACACCTTCGATACGCCGGGTGCCATCGCACAGTGAGATGAATTTCTGCAGGAATTCCGGATGGGTGTGCTGGATGTCGTCGACATACAGCATGGTGTTGTTGCCCATTTCCAGAGCCAGATTGAGCTTGTGCAGCTCCTGTCGCGAGGTGGCATCCGGTGCCTGCTCCGGGTCCAGCGAGCGCACCTCATGACCCAATGCCGGGCCGTTGATCTTCATGAAGACCAGACCAAGCCGGTTGGCCACGTACTCCATCAGCGTGGTTTTGCCGTAGCCGGGCGGACTGATCATCATCAGCAGGCCCATCAGGTCGCTGCGTTTGTTCTCGCCCACCGTGCCCATCTGCTTGGCGAGGTTGTCGCCGATGATGGGCAGGTAGACATCGTTGATCAGCTTGTTGCGGACGAATGAGCTCAGCGGCCGCGCCTGGAACTCGCTCAAGCGCAGGGAGTCGCGCTCGCGCGCACTGATGCGGTGACGCAAGGCTTGGTAGCGCTCGAAGCCGGGTTGGAACTGGCGGCGATGCGACTGCCAGCGCTGCAGGAAATCATCCACCGCCAACTGCAGATGGCCCTGCGCAATGCGCGCATGCTCACCGAGCAGGCCGCCGACATCAGCGATCAAGGTCACCTCGCGCACCTGGCTGCGCAGGGCACGCTCACCCAGCAGCATCGCTGCCGCTTCCGGCACGTAACCCGCCATGGCGGCAAACTTCGGCTGTCCGCACATGGCCTGCAACCATTGCACCGCCTGTGCCCATTGCAGGGCAAGACGCGTATTCAAGCGCTGCAGGCTGCGATCGAATGCATCAGCCTGGCCAGCGGCCTGCAGCTGCTCGCGCAGGCCGGTAAGCAGCTGGCGTGCGTAACCACTGAAGGCGAAGTTCGGCTCGCCGTTCGCCAGTTCTGCCAACAGATACTCGGCGGCCAACACCGGGACACCGCTATCGAACGGCAAGCCGTGCTCTTCCTGGAAGGCCGCCAATGCCAACGCGATCTCCGCGCGCAAGGCTTCGAGCCCGTCTCGCACATTGAACAGCTTGGCGATGGCGAACGCACCGGCTGCACGTTCCAGCCACTGACTCACTTCTTCACGCTTGCCCTCGCGCGCCCAGAACAGCAAGGCAAGTGCACGCGGACCGGCTGCATGCACCAGCGAACCTGCAGCCTGGTACAGCGGCAGCACCGCCTGCAATATCATCGTGGCATCGTGATCGTGGATGCCCTTCTCGTAACCTTCGCGGTAACGCGGCGCAGCGAAGTCGCGCACCCGTTTGGCCAACGCGTCGGCCTGTGCGGCTTCGCGCAACAACAAGTCGATGCTCAAGCCGTCGCGTCCATTGATGGCCGCATCCAGCAGCAAACCTGCCAGATACTCGCCACGGCACAGCGTCGCCGATTCCGAATCCAGCGTCACCGGCCAGTAGTCGCGCAGTTCTTCCAACTCCGCATCAACAATCGCTTCGTAGTAATCGGTGCCGGTCAGATGCACGGCCAGTCCATCGCCGCGCGGCAGGATGGTCAAGTCCAGCGGCTGGGTGTTGACGCTGAACCGGTGCCGACCCAGGCGGATGATGTTGCCACCGCCTTCGAATAGATCACTGCGGTCACGCAGCGCCCGCACCGCCTGATCGCGCACGCCCTTGAGCCGCGCCTCGACGTCGTCAGCCTTGACGCTGTCCTTGTAGTCGCGCAGACGCTCGGCCAGCTCGCGCAGTTTCAGGATCAGCGGGTCACCGGCGAAGAAAGCATTCAGCTCATCAACGGTGGTGAAGCGCTCGGTGCGCTTGGCCAGGCCATCAAGGATGCGGTTGGCTGCATCCAGTACCGACTGCGCCTTGCGCTGGCGTGCATCCAGCAGCGTCTGCTTGTGCGACTCGAAGGTATCGAGCAGCTCCTCGCGTTTGTTGAGGATGTCGCCAAGGAATTGTTCGTGCTCGCCGAACTGACTCTCCAGTTCCTCCAGCTGCACCATCAGGCGCGACAGCTGCTCGTCGGCACGCTCCGGATCGGTCGCCAGCCCCAAGGCGCTGGTGATGGCCTGGCTGAACAAGGAGAACTGTGCGCCGAACTGAGCCACGGCTTCGGCCGAGCCCAGCGAGCGGCGGCGCTGGTCGGCACGCGCGCGGGCCTGGTTGAGCTTGGCGTAGATGGCGGAGATGGCTTCGACCACGCGCGTACGCTGCGCGGCATCGTCCACCTTCAGGCTGGCCATCAGCTCGGACAGCATGTCCAGGTCACCCGACATCACCTGCATCTGCGCGATCTGCTCGGACAGCTGCTTGGCGGTCTGCGCCACCTGCGCGGCGGCGTCCAGCTCCTGCAGTCGGTCGGCGAACGGCTGCAGCGCCTTGTCACTGCCAAGGAACTCACCGGCTGCCGTGCCAACCCGATCATGCGCGTCCTGCAGCGAAACGTTCATCGCATCGATGGATGCAACGTCGACGTAGCGGAAGTCGCGCACGGTCAGCAGGCGCCCACGCAGCTTGCCGATGTCGCCCAGCGATTCGACGAACTCGCCGATCTTCAGCCAATTCTGCGGCTGCAGGCGCCCCAGCAGTGTCTTGTGTGCAGCGGTGACCTCGGCCATTGCCTGCGCTGATTGCTTGCGTATGCTCTCGACCTTTTCGTACTCGTCGAGCATCGATTCGCCGGTCGCGCTGATCTCACGCAGCAGCGTTGCCGCACCGTCGCAATTGGCGTCATCCAGCCAATGGTGGGTATCGAACAGGCGACGCGCATTGTGGGTCAGCAGCTCGTAGCGCGGCAGCGACACTTCACGGCTGTCGATCTCACGACCAAGATCAAGCAGATTGGAGATGCCGCGCACCAGTTCGGCATTGCCGATGCGGGCCATGAAACTGGTGCCTGTAGGCGTGTGGGCAGCAAACTCATCACTGCTGAAGGGGGTCTGCCACACCTGCATCGGGTGGACGCGTGTGGGCTCTTCGTTCTCGGCGTTGAACAGCACCATGCGGCCATCGCGCATGAAGGCATAGCCCATGCCGAACACTGGGTTCTGCAGCACGCGCTGGATACTGTTGTAGACGAACAGCGCCGATTTGCCGGCTTCACGCTCGTAGAAGATGTACAGCATGTCCTCGCCATTGGGCGAGCGGATCGAGCGCTTGTAGCGCATGCCCTGCATCGAGGCGTCGAAGGCTTTGTGTTCGCCGCTTTGCAGGTAATAGCCGCCGGGAAAGATGACGCCATGGTCATCAGGCAGCTGCACGCAGGCCTGCACGATGGCGTCGTTGCGCACCACCTTGCCGGTCAGCGTGTTGTAGATCAGGCCGCGCCAGGTATCTTCGCGGTAAGGCTGGATCTTCAGCAGGATCAGCGAGCCGACCTTGGCGAAATCAATGGTGGCGTCGTCTACCGACTGGGTGCTGTCCTCGACCGGCTCGCTGTAGACGCCTTGGCCGGTCTCGGTGTTGTTCTCGACCTTGATGGTCAGATCACCGCCGGTGGTCTCGACGAAGATGGTGTCGAGGATGTTCAGGTGCGGGAAGCGGCCACTGATCAACATATCGCGACCGGCACGCACCCACTCGAAGTCGAATGGCGGCGGCAGCGCGATATCGCGCTCGCCACGTGCATCGATATAGGTCAGTTCGCCGCTGGGCGCCATCGCCCAACGGAATACACGCACGTCGGTGCTGCGCTCACCGATCTGGAACGCGGCCAGCAACTTGCCGTCGCGCACGATCAGCTGCAGCAGACGCGCATTCTTGTAGTACGCGTAGAGCTCGCCGAAGTCATGGACGAAGCCGGCCTGCGACAGGAAGCTGCTTTTCAGGTCAACCGGGGTAACGTCGTAGCCCTCGGTACCTTCGACCAGGCGATAGAGCCCAAACACGTCTTCGATGCGGGTCTGGGTCTTCAAGCCGATGAAGACGTTGTAGCCGAACAACAGCAGGTCATCGCCGACCTGCACCACATCGCGGCCAACGCAGTTGTTCTCGCTGCGGATACGGAAACGCCCGATCACTTCCATCCGGCTATCGCCGAACTCCTGCAAGCGACGCTGGTTCAGCGCTTCCACCACCTGCCGCAGGCGTGCACCCTGATCGCTCAGACGTTTGCGCAGCACTTCATAGGCACCGCCCTGCGCCACCGCCTGGTCAGCGATGGAACCGCCTTCGGGCGTGGTGGCGGCGTCCAGATTTATATCGGCCATCGGTTGTTCCCTGCTCTGACATCGGCAGATTCCGCCCTCGGGACGGAATCCCTGACGCCCTCATCCTCGTGTGCTACTGGCTCCAGCCATGCAGCGCATCAACGCCCCACGCGGTACAACCGCGCGGGGCATGCCTTCACTCAGCCTGCGTCCGAATCCGCTGCGGACGTGTCGGCGATACGGCGCGCCGGCAAGCCACGCGCGGACATGTCGACGCCGAGGTAGCGCTGCATCAGGTCCTGCACGATCGGGCTCTTGTCGGTCAGGCCTTCGATCGACTTGCCCAGCGACACCGCCTTGACCAGGTTCTCGAACATGCCGCCGTCGCCGCCGACCATGTCGATCTTGGCGTTGCGCAGCGCACTGGCGATGACCTCGGCATTCTCCTTGGTCACTTCCTTGCCGGCGTCGATCGCCGCCAGGGCCTGACGCAGACCGGTTTCCAGGGTCATGCGGAACTCTTCGTGGCCGCGTGCGGTATCTCCCAGCGAATCGATGGCCTGGAACTTGCGGGTCAAACCATCCGCCTCGGCGAGCAGCTTCTTCTCGATGACCGTTGCTTCCGCCAAGCCCAACGTTTCGGTTGCGGTTGCCTTGGCGCGGCCCATCTGCTCCTCGCCCTGTGCACGTGCGGCCAGCTGTTCGGCCAGCACCTTGGCTTCGGCCGTGCCTTGCTTGAGGTTGGCATCGGCCATTGCATCGACCACGCGGGCCTCGGCGATACCGACCTTCTCGATGGCCAGCGCACCGGCTTCCTTGACCTGGGCATCGGCCAGACCCGGCGCAGCGCGCTCGGCGCGCACACCATCGGCCAAGGCCTTCTTGGCTTCGGCCTGCTTGCCTGCGGCGTCGAACTCGGCTTGCGCCAGCGTGGTGATTTCCACCGCGCGGTGCTTGGCCGCCGCTTCGCTGGCCTCGGCTTCCTTGACCTGCTTGAGCATCGCTTCCTGCGCCTGCGCCTCGGCTTCGAGGATCGCGACCTGCTTCAGGCGGTCGGCCTCGGACACCTGGCGCACTTCCTTGATGCGCTCTTCTTCCTGCGCCACGGTCTTGTCAATGGAGATGCGCTCACGGGTGATGTTGGCAACATCCATCTTGCCCTGCTCGACTACCTTGTCGCGCTCCACGCCCTGCAGCTGCACTTCACGATCGGTGGTGACCTGCTCGAGCTGGCGGGCACGGGCGACGCGCTCGACTTCGATGGCAACGGCGCGTTGACGGTTCTGCTCGGCCACTTCCACTTCGCGCAGGCGGTTCTGGTCGCGGATGTCGATCAGCTGCTGCGCTTCAATGCGGGCATTCTCGGACAGCTGGCGCTGTTCTTCCTGCACCTTCAGGGTCTCGGCTTCCTCGCGGGCGCGGATGGTTTCCACCTCGCGGCGCTGGCGCGCCTCGGCCTCTGCCTGCTGCCGCTCAAGCGCCAGCGTGGCTTCCTTGGCTTCGACATTCTTCTTGGTGATGGCCAGGCGCTCGTTCTGCGCCAACTCGTTGGTGATCACGTTCTGCGCGGCGGTCAGCTCGGTGATCTTGCGGATGCCTTCGGCGTCGAGGATGTTGCTCGGATCAAGCAGCGACTTCGGGGTCTGCTCCAGGTAATCGATGGCCACGTCTTCCAGCGCGTAGCCATTCAAGTCATTGCCGATCACCGCGATGATTTCGTCGCGGAATTCCTGGCGCTTCTCGAACAGCTGGGTGAAGTCGAACTTCTTGCCCACGGTCTTCAAGGCTTCGGAGAACTTGGCGTTGAACAGATCATCCACCGCGTTCTTGTCCGAGGCGCGATCAGCGCCAATCGCCTTGGCCACGCGCAGCACGTCAGCCTGGGTTTCGTTGACGCGCAGGTAAAACGCCACGGTGATGTCGGCGCGCATGTTGTCGCGGCAGATCAGGCCTTCCTTGCCACGGCGATCAACCTGCAGGGTGATCAGGCTGATCTTCATGTGCTCAGCGCGGTACAGCACCGGAATGATCAAGGCGCCGGTGAAATGCACCTTCGGCTGCGAGCTCATGTCGTTGACGATCAGCGCGGTGCCTTGGTCAACCTTCTTGTAGAAGGCTTTGAACAAACCCGCCAAACCAAGGAAAAACACCAGCAGGGCAGCAACCCCCACAATGAAAGTGGCCAGCGAAGCAGTACTCATCAGCGGATCTCCTTGTCGCCTGATACATCAGAAGGGAAAACGTCCAAGCCTGGCAGGTCGGTATCGGCGACCACCAGGTAGTGATTCTTGTCGGGCAGGTATTCCACCAGCCTTACACGTTGGCCACGCGGCAAACGGCTGCCTTCGCGGGTACGCACATGCAGGATCAGGCCGGCGCCGCCGTCATCCATGCTGGCATAGCCCTGCGTGGTGGTGACTTCCGGTGAGGTGACCTGGGCAAACCGGCCGAGGATGGACTCCTGGGCAACCGGCCGAAGCTTGAGCAGCAGTCGGCGTATTGGCCGCAGCACCCAGGCCGACACCACCGCACCGGGAATCAAGGCGGCAATGGCCACCACCGTGCCGACACCCCAGCGCAGGGGCGCCGGCATTGACTGCAGAAAGAAAAGTTGAACCAGATAGGTGATGGTCCAGCCGAAAAAGGCCAGCAGCAACACCACCAGCATGGTCGGCGCACCACCGAGGCCGAGCCGCGCGAACATCGCGGCAATGCCGGTCGCGCCATGCTCGCCGCCGTGGGAATGAAAGTCGGCGCCGTCCCCGCTACCAATGCCACCCTCATCGACGATACCGGTCGCAGCCAGCAACCAGTAGATGACAGCAAACGCGAACACGACGCTGTAAGGCAACGTCGGGTAGGACAGCGCTACTTCCAGAAACTCCGCCATGCACACTTTCCTTGTGGCGCCCAGCTGCTCAGCGGGAACTGCCTCAGCCTGCAAGCTGTGACAGTAACATCCGTTTCCCACAGGCATCCGTGCTTGTCGCCGTGGACACCATCATAAGGGAATCAGCCCGGACATGCCCTGCGACCGGATCCCAAAAGTGCGGCAGCCCGGGCATCACCAGTGCAATACATCGCCACGCTCAGCGCGCGTATTCAGTCCTGCTCGACATGCAGGTCGGCCCTGCGTACTTCTTCGACGAACTGACGCATCTTGTAGCCGTCCTTGATCCCGGGCGATACCTCGATGCCGCTGGACACATCCACGCCCCAAGGCTGGGTCGCGAGAATTGCGTCGTGCACGTTCTCCGGGCGAATGCCCCCAGCCAGCAGGTAAGGCCGGTGCACGCCGGGCGGAATCTGCGACCAGTCAAAGGCGACGCCGGTGCCGCCACTGCCACCAGCCACGTGGCTGTCGAACAGGAACCCCGCGGCATGCGGATACATCTGCTGCAGGCCGCGCGCGGTGACGTCGCTGCGTCCGCCCATCGCAATCGCCTTCAGGTACGGCATGTTGAAGCTGCGGCAGAACGCATCGTCCTCGTCGCCATGGAACTGCAACAGGGTCGGTCGCACTGCGCGCAGCACCTCGCGCACTTCCTCGCGGTTGTTCTGCTGGAACAAAGCCACCACTTCGACCATCGGTGTGATCGCCTGGCGCATGGCACGCGCTTCGGACGGCGCCACCCGGCGGGCACTGCCCTTGGCGAAGATGAACCCGATAGCATCCACACCCAACTCGGTGGCCAGTCGGATGTCGCCTGCGCGGGTCATGCCGCAGAATTTGATGCGGGTACGAAACAGCGTACGGCTCACAGTGTCACCTCGTCCGGCAGCTTCCAGAGCTCAGGATACAGCGGACCGACGAATACCAGGCCCTGCGGCGGTGCGGTTGGCCCTGCCAGATTGCGATCACGGCCTGCCAGCAACTCCCCGATCCAGCTTTCAGGCTTTTCTCCAGCGCCCACCATCATCAGCGAGCCGACAATATTGCGGACCATGTGATGCAGGAAGGCATTGGCCTGGACTTCGACTTCCACCACTTCGCCCTGACGACGAACCGCGATCGATTGCATCTCACGGCGTGCATGCAAGGCCTGGCACTGCGCGCTACGGAACGCACCGAAGTCGTTCTCACCCAGCAACGCCTGCGCCGCCCGATGCATCGCATCGGCATCCAGCGGGCGTCTATCCCAGCTCAGGATCTGCCGGTACAGTGCCGGCCGTACCTGGCGATTGAGGATACGGTAACGGTAGCGTCGTGCCTTGGCCGAAAACCGCGCATGGAATTCATCCACCACCGGCACGCACCAGCGCACGCAGATCGATGGCGGCAGCCGCGTGGTGGTGCCCAGCACCCAGCCGCGAGGTGTGCGCTCGACGTCACTGTCAAAGTGCACGACCTGGCATTCACCGTGGACGCCGGCATCGGTGCGGCCCGCGCAAACAACACTGATCGGCGCATTGGCGACCGAGGACAATGCGTCCTGCAAGGTCGCCTGCACACTGGCACAGCCGGTCTCCCCGAGCTGCTGCCAGCCCTTGAATTCGCTGCCGTCGTATTCCACGCCCAGCGCATAGCGCATCATTGAACCTCTGATCTTGTTGGAACCGATGGAACTACTTCCAACTCAGTCGTTGTCGCTTTCTGACCACACAGCCAGTTCGTTGCCACCAGGTTCCAGGAACTGGAACCGCCGACCACCGGGAAAAGTGAAGATCGGCTTGACCACTTCACCGCCCTGCGCTGCGATTACCTCGAGCAGCGGGCCCAGCTGCGCCGCGTACAGCACCAGCAGCGGCGCGCCCGCGCTCGTGGTCGCCGGCTCGCCACGAAAGAAGCCACCCTGCAGCTCACCGTCATCAAAAGCCGTGTAATCCGGGCCGTAGTCTTCAAACGTCCAGCCGAATACCTGCTCGAAAAAAACACGACTCGCCGCAGGGTCGCGCGAGGCGAATTCCACGTAGTCAATCCGCCGCTCGCGCTTCATTGCAACTCTCCGTCAGGCCATGCGGCCAAGTAATTCCAGCGCTTCACTGCGTGCCTGCGGGTCAGCGCTGGCAGCGACCTCGTTGAGCAGGGTACGCGCAGTCTCGGCATCACCGAGGTCCAGATAGGCAATGGCCAACTCCAGCCGTTCACGGCCAGCAGGCGCCGGTGCCAGCGGCGCAACCGCAGCCACGTCACCGGCCAGCCAACCCGCCTCATCGGCCGCAGCCGGCTCGGGCTGCGCAGGCACAGGTTCGACCACAGCATCGAACTGCCGCGAGGCCTCAAACAGCAGCACCGGCTTGTGTGCAACCGCCGGCGCAGCCACCGGAAGCACCGGCTCCACGCGGGCCGGCGGGCTGGACTTCAGCCATGCCGGCATCGGTTCTTCATAGGCTTCGGGCTGCACTTCCGCAGCGGCGGGCAGCGGCTGGGCGGCCAGCTCGTCCTGCGGGCCGAGCTCGTCCACTTCCGCTGCATGCAACGATTGCTGTACAGCTGGGGCGCCCATCACCGGCATCGCTGCGGCCAGGTCTCCCGCCTCGAAATCAGCGCGCGGGGCGGCCGGCAGCGGCTTGCGCCGACGGCTCAGCACCCAACCGAACGCACCCAGCACCAGCAGCGCCAGCCCCAACCAGATCCAACCAAACGAACCGGCGCCATCGCGTTTGGCCGCCTCGCCCAACTGCTGCTGGGCTGCGGCCAGATCCGAGTCCTTCATCGCGATCAGCGATTGCTGCTGCTTCTGCAGTTTTTCGAGTTCGCCGACACGATCCCGCAGTTCCTGCAATTCCGCGTCACGCGCCGCCAGATCTTCTTTGGCTTGCTGCAGCTGTTCGTTGGCCAACATGTCACCCTCGCCACCGGCATCGAGTCCGGTCGTCATTCCCGCAGTCTGTTGTGCGCCGGCCACAGCCGGGGCGATTTCCAGGCGTGCACCGCTGGGGCCCGCACTTGCTGCTGCCGGTGCAGCGGCCTTGGCCGGCACCACCGCTGCATCGGCCACTGCCGGCTGCGGGATAGGCGCGCGCGCCTGTCGCCACTGTGCGGCCTGGTCACGGACGATGGCGCGTGCTTCGGATGCATCCACCCGCGCCAGCTCTTCCTGCGCAGGGGTACGCAGCACCGCGCCCTGCTTGAGCAGGTTGATGTTGCCGCGGATGAAGGCTTCCGGATTGGCCCGCATCAGCGCGACCATGGTCTGATTCAAGGAAGCACCGCTATCACGCGACAGCTCGCGGGCGATCTGCGACAGGCTCTGACCGCGCTGCACCGGAGCCAGCTGGCCTTCGCTGCTGGCCAACGGCATCGCTGCAGGGCGCGCTGCGGGTGCCGCGGCAACCGGTTGAGCCGACGCAGGCGCTGCTACCGGCGCGGCAGGTGCCGGCAACCCAGGCAGCGGCTCGGGCTCACGCACGATCAGATTGGATTGCGCCGCAGCCGGCGCTTCGATCACCGGTTCGGCCACTGCGGTTGCGGCTTCGGGTGCGGCCACCAGCGCCGAGTATTCACGCACCAGCCGGCCCTGGCCCCAATCGACCTCGATCAGGAAACCTACCGACGCCACCTGCACCGGCGCGGCACTGGTCACACGGATCACCGCGCGGCCATCACGGTCCTGCGCAAACTGGAATTGCAGTTCTCCTACCAGCCCGGTCGGCGCAGCCAGCCCTACACGCTCGAAGGTGGCCGCTGATGCCAGCCCCGCCTTGGCGTTGTCGAGCTCGCTCGCATCACTGGTAATGACCGGAATCTCGGCCAGCAAAGGCTGTCCCGGCTTGGACAGGACGCGGATATTGCCCAGCCCCAACGCCATTGCTGTGCTACTGAACAGCGCCAGGCCGAGAACCAGCACACCTTGTAATGAGCGCATCGCGCCCCCGCCCCTTGGTTTCATGGCGGCCAATATAACGGCTGACCCGCCTTTCGAACACCGCTGTACCGCCCATATGCAACGACGCCGGCATCACGCCGGCGTCGTTGGGGGGATCAGCCGCCGTTGGCGACCAGCTCGGCGAGCTGCACTGCGTTCAGTGCGGCGCCCTTGCGGATGTTGTCCGCCACCACCCACATGTTCAAACCACGCGGGTGCGAGATGTCCTCGCGGATGCGGCCGACATAGACCGGATCGGTGCCCGAGGCATGCGTAACCGGGGTCGGATAGCCGCCAGCCTTGCGCTCGTCCACCACCTTCACGCCCGGCGCGGCGGCCAGCAGTTCGCGGGCCTGCTCGGTGCTGATCTTCTTCTTCGTCTCGATGTTGACCGCCTCGGAGTGGCCGTAGAACACCGGCACACGCACTGCGGTGGGGTTCACCAGGATGCTGTCGTCGCCGAGGATCTTGCGGGTCTCCCAGACCAGCTTCATTTCTTCCTTGGTGAAGCCGTTGTCGAGGAACTCGTCGATGTGCGGGATCAGGTTGAAGGCGATCTGCATCGGGAACTTCTTCGGCTCGATCTCCTGGAAGCCGAGCAGCTGCGCGGTCTGCTTGCCCAGCTCTTCCATGCCGGTCTGGCCCGCGCCCGACACCGACTGGTAGGTGGCGATATTGATGCGCTCGATGCCGTACTCGCGGTGGATCGGCGCCAGCACCGGCATCAGCTGCATGGTCGAGCAGTTCGGGTTGGCGATGATGCCGCGCGGACGGTTCTTCGCCGCTTCCGGGTTGACCTCGGACACCACCAACGGCACATCATCGTCGTAACGGAAGGTCGACGAGTTATCGATCACTACCGCGCCTGCAGCGGCGAACTTGGGCGCGAATTCCTTGGAAATGCCACCACCGGCCGAGAACAGGGCGATCTCGACGCCGGCCGGGTCGAAGGTGGCCAGGTCCTGGATGGTGATCTTGTCGCCTTCAAAATCGACCTGCTGGCCGGCCGAGCGCTCGGAGGCGAGCAGGGTCAGCTTGCTGATCGGGAAATTGCGCTCGGCGAGGATGGACAGCATGGTCTGGCCGACAGCGCCGGTGGCGCCAACAACGGCTACGTGGAAACGACGGGCTTCATTGCTCATGGGGATACTCGAGATATTGGAGGGGGTAGACACACATCGAGCCAGGTTCGGGGAACCTCCAGCGCACGGCTGCCGAGGCTCCCTATCGTTTTTTGTCGTCGACTTTTTTGCCGGCCACGGCAAGGCGCGCGGTGCCGTTGTTCAGCAGTTCGGTATTGATGGCATTGGCCGGCTTGCCCGCATCCGGGCCAATGCCAAGGCCAGCCAGCAGGTTGTCCACCGCCACCTGCACCATTGCCCGGCGCGTGGCCAGCGATGCGCTGCCGATATGCGGGGTGAGCACGATGTTGTGCAGCGCCAGCAGCTCCGGGCGCACGTTCGGCTCGTTCTCGTAGACGTCGAGCGCGGCCGAGGCCAAGCGACCATTGGCCAGCGCGTCAACCAAGGCCAGCTCATCGACAATGCCGCCACGGGCGATGTTCACCAGTGTGGCCGTCGGCTTCATCTTCGCCAGCGCGGCGGCATTGATGATGTGGTGGTTCTGCGCGGTGTACGGCAGCACCAGCACCAGGTGATCGACGCTGGCCAGCAGTTCATCGAAACCGACATAGCTGGCACCGACTGCCTGCTCCTGCTCGGCAGGCAGCTGCGAACGATTGTGGTACAGCACCTTCATACCGAAGCCATGATGACCACGGCGGGCAATGGCCTGGCCGATCCGACCCATGCCGAGGATGCCCAGGGTGCTGCCATGCAGATCGGCGCCGAGCATGGTGGTGAACGACCACTGCCCCCACTTGCCGTCGCGCAGCCAGCGGTCGGATTCGACGATGCGGCGGGCGGCCGCCATCAGCAGCGAGAAGCCGAGGTCGGCAGTGGTTTCTGTGAGTACATCCGGCGTGTTGCTGGCAACGATGCCGGATGCATTCAACGCAGGAACATCAAGATTGTTATAGCCGACGCCAACGTTGGCAATCATCTTCAATGCGGGCGCATTGGCGATTTCGGCCGCACCGATGCGTTCGTTGAGCGTGATCAGGACGCCATCCATGCCGGCCAGATTCGCACTGAGGCTGGCACTGTCGTGTTTGGTGACCGTGGACGTGGAAACCACATCACAGTGCACCGCCAACTGCGCGACGGTGTCGTCGAACAGGGGCTGCGACACCCAGACGCGGGGCCGTTGATCAGCCATCGAGCTGGCCCGGGATACGCGGGCTCATCTCGCCGACATCGCCACATTGGGCGCGGTGGCGCATGGCCTGGTCCATCAACACCAGCGCCAGCATCGCCTCGGCGATGGGGGTGGCACGGATGCCGACGCAGGGGTCGTGGCGACCGGTGGTGATGACTTCCACCGCGTTGCCTGCCGTATCCACGGTGGCGCCGGGCAGGCGCAGGCTGGAGGTGGGCTTGAGCACCATCGAGGCGACGATCTGCTGGCCGGTGGAGATGCCACCCAAGATGCCGCCGGCATGATTGGACTGGAAGCCCTGCGGGGTGATCAGGTCACGGTGTTCGGTGCCCTTCTGCGCAGCGCTGGCGAAGCCATCGCCGATCTCCACGCCCTTGACCGCGTTGATGCTCATCAGCGCGGCAGCGATATCGCCATCGAGCTTGCCGTAGATCGGCTCACCCCAACCCGGCGGCACGCCATCGGCAACCACGGTCACGCGCGCACCGACCGAATCACCGGACTTGCGCAGCGCATCCATATAGGTTTCCAGCTCGAGTACCTGGTTGGCATCGGGCCAGAAGAAGGGGTTGTCTTCGACCACATTCCAGTCAAAACCGGCCGGGGTGATCTCGCCAAGCTGCGACAGGTAGCCGCGCACGCTGACGCCGAAACGCTGCAGCAGCCACTTCTTGGCGACCACGCCGGCGGCCACGCGCATGGTGGTTTCACGCGCCGAGGAACGGCCGCCACCGCGCGGGTCACGGATGCCGTACTTCTGCCAGTAGCTGTAATCGGCATGGCCCGGGCGGAACTGCTGGGCGATGTTGCTGTAATCCTTGCTGCGCTGATCGGTGTTGCGGATCAGCAGCGCGATAGGCGTACCAGTGGTGCGGCCTTCATAGACCCCGGACAGGATCTCGACTTCGTCGGCCTCTCGCCGCGCGGACGTGTGACGGCTCTTGCCGGTGGCGCGGCGCTGCAGATCGTGGGCGAATTCTTCGGGGCTGATTTCCAGACCGGGCGGACAACCATCGATCACGCAGCCGATGGCCGGCCCGTGGGATTCACCGAAGGTAGTGACGCGGAGGAGTTGTCCGAATGTATTCAATGCCGTTGTGCTCTTGCGGTTACGCCTGCCGTTGCCGTCATTCCGCCAACGCGGAATGACGGCAAAAGCGTGACTCAGGAACGTGCAGCTGCCAACTCGGCGATGCGTGCGTGGTGCGCACGCAGCTCAGCCGCTTCGACAGCAAAGATGCCCATCTGCCCGACCTTGAACTCGATCCAAGACATGTAGACCTCCGGCAGCAGCTTGATCAGGTGCTGCTCGGAATCGCCTACTTCGCAGATCAGCAAGCCGTCTTCGGTCAGATGGTCCGGGGCATCGCGCAGGATCTTCAGCACCAGGTCCAGGCCGTCATCGCCGGCGCGCAGGGCCAGGTCTGGCTCGTGCTGGTATTCCTTCGGCAGCGCGTCGGTCTCGTCATTGGTGACGTAGGGCGGATTGGTGACGATCAGGTCGTAGACGCGGCCCTGCAGGCCAGCGAACAGGTCGCTCTTGACCAGCTCCACATTGTGGGCGAGCAGGCGTTCCTTGTTCTCCACCGCCAGCGACAGCGCGGCATCATTGACGTCGCTGCCGTCCACCTGCCAGTTCGGGTAGTAATGTCCCATCGCAATGGCGATGCAGCCCGAGCCAGTGCACAGGTCCAGCGCACGGCTGACGTCACGCCCGGCCAGCCACGGCTCGAAGCCGCTGAGGATCAACTCGGCGATCGGCGAGCGCGGCACCAGTGCGCGCGAGTCGCTCTTGAAGCTCAAACCCGCGAACCAGGCCTCTCCGGTCAGGTAGGCTGCCGGCTGCCGCTCGTCGATGCGACGCTGGAACAGCGCCAGCACCTGCTGCCGCTCTTCCAGCAGTACCCGCGCCGTGCCATAGGCCGGGCCGAGGTCCGGTGGCAGGTGCAGGCTGTGCAGGGTCAGCTGGGTCGCCTCGTCCAGGGCATTGTCATAGCTATGGCCAAAGGTCAGGCCAGCAGCATTGAAACGGCTTGCGCCGTAGCGGATCAGATCGACGATCGTTTGGAGTTCAGCGGCCGCTTCGGCAGTCATGGCAATACGGAAATACTTGAAAGGTCTGCGATTATAGGCACCTGGCCGGTATATTGATTGCCAAGTTGCAGCCGAAACTTCGGCAATGGCCCTCCAAAGGGGCGCAAACGCCCGCCCAACGGCCGGGGTGTACGCCTGCAATCCCCTACACTCCCGTATCCCGCCCTCGGCGGACCTCCCGTCCCGCCGCCGTATCCGAACGGAAGCCCGCGCGCATGTTCAATCGAAATACCGGCATCATCCTGGCCATCGCCCTGGCCGCCGGCCTCGGCCTGCTGTTGGCGCAGAAGGTCTTCGGACCCTCGAACAAGGGCACGGACGGCACCAGCAGCATCATTTTCTATGGCACCCCGCGCACCCTGCCCGACTTCGACCTGGCCCAGTCCGACGGCACCCGCCTGATCCCGGGCGAGCTACGCGGCCATTGGACCCTGGTATTCCTGGGCTTCACCTCCTGCCCGGACGTCTGCCCGACCACCCTGACCGAGCTGGCCCAGGCCCAGAAGCAGTGGGAAACCATTCCGGACAGCCTGCGCCCGCGGGTGGTGCTGGTCTCGGTGGACCCCGAGCGTGATACCCCGAACCGTCTGGGCGAGTACGCCCACGCCTTCCACAAGGACACCATTGCCGCCACCGCCGACGTGCCCTCGCTGGAACGTTTTGCGACCTCGCTGGGCATGGTGTTCCAGAAAGCACCGGGCAAGCATTTCGAGCAGAACCCGGACGACTACAGCATGGACCACTCCGCCAGCATCGCCGTGCTCGATCCGCAGGGCCGGCTGGCCGGCCTGATGCGCCCCCCGTTCAACCCGCAGGCGATTGCCAGCGACCTGAAGAAGCTCACCGAGAAAACCGCACCATGAGTCTGGTTACAAGCCTCACCTACGTATTGCCGCACCGCCTGCTGTCTTCGATGGCCCGTTCGCTGGCCTATTCGCAGAACCCGCGCATCTCGCGCTGGCTGATCGACACGGTGTCGAGCAAGTTCAACGTCAATCTGGGCGAAGCGGCCAATCCCGACCCGCGCAGCTACCCCAGCTTCAACGCCTTCTTCACCCGTGCGCTGAAGCCCGGCGCACGCGTGGCCGCGGCCGATCCGCGCACCCTGATCATGCCGGCCGACGGCCGCATCAGCCAACTTGGCCCGATCGAAGATGGCCGCATCTTCCAGGCCAAGGGCCAATCATTCACCGCCGCCGAGCTGCTGGGCGACGCCGCCGACGCGGTGCCGTTCAACAACGGCCTGTATGCCACCGTCTACCTGTCGCCGCGCGACTACCACCGCGTGCACATGCCGTGGACCGGCACCCTGCGCGAGACCGTGCACGTGCCCGGCCGACTGTTCAGCGTCGGCACCGATGCGGTGGCCAATGTACCGCGTCTGTTTGCCCGCAACGAACGCCTGGTCTGCCATTTCGACACCGATTTCGGGCCGATGGTGCAAGTGATGGTCGGCGCGCTGCTGGTCAGCGGTGTCGAGACCGTGTGGAGTGGCGAGGAGATCCCCGCCTACGGCGACCGCATCACCCGCAAGGACTGGCGTGGCAAGGGCATCACCCTGGAACGCTTCGCCGAGATGGCGCGCTTCAATTACGGCTCAACCGTGATCGTGCTGTTGCCGCCGGGCGTGGCGGATTTTGATCCATCGCTGACCGCCGAGAGCCCGGTGCAGCTGGGCCAGGCGCTGGCGAAGCTGCGCTGACAACCTCGCAGTCGCGGCGGAAGCGGCGTCATTTTGTAGGAGCGGCGCTCCCGCAATCTGGTGATCCATCTGCTTCGCGGCTCACGCCGCTCCCACAAAAGCAGAGCCAGCACATACAACAAGGGCGCCTTTCGGCGCCCTTGTTGGTTCAACGACCGCAGCCTTCCAGCTTCAAGGTTTGCCCTGGCTTGAGGGCATAGGCCGGTGCGCGCAGGCCATTGGCGCGAGCCAACGCTGGCACTTCGCACTGGAAGCGGTTGGCGATGGCACCCAAGGTGTCACCGCGGGCAACCTTGTAGCTGCGTGCTACCCGCCGTGCCGGTGCGGCCGGGCGCGGCGCCGGTGCCACGACAGGTGCAGCAGCCTGCGCTGCCTGCATCGCCTGTACATCACCTACCGCCACACTGCCGGTAACCGTTGCTGCCGATGGGCGCTTGATCGCCGCGTTCAAATCGGCAGTGATCAAGGCACGCGCCAGATCTGCACGCGGGCCACTGACGCAATAGCGGTTGTACAAACCGGCAATGCGAGTGGTGACGTTGATGGTGGTTCCGCCCGGAATCCAGCCATCCGCCTCGTAGCGCGGATTGAGGTTGCGCAGCGCGCGCATGTAACCGTCACGCGTGCCGGTGCTGCCCAGGCAGATCGTCAGCTCGTAAATGGTGGTCGACTTGGCCAGGCGGATCGTCGCCGGCTGTGCGTTGAGTTTGGGGAACTCGACGCCGTACTGCTGCGGGTGCAGGAAGATCCACGCCGCCGCGATCACCATCGGCACGTAGTCCTTGGTCTCACCCGGAAACTGGTTGTACGAGGTATCGGTCCAGAAGCTCTGCCCGCCGGTTTCGCGGTAAATGCGCGCAGCACGGCCTTCGCCGCCGTTATAGGCCGCCAAGGCGTACTCGATGTTCTTGTTAAGCCCACGCATGCGCTCGTTCATGTAATCGGCACTGGCACTGGCAGCGCTGCGCGGATCAAAGCGGGTGTCGAAGCCGGTGCCATCCGGGCCCAGCCCGAAACGGCGGCCGGTTGCCGGCATGAACTGCATCAGCCCAGCCGCGCCGACGCGCGAGGAGGCATGCACGCGACCATTGGATTCCTTGGCCATGATGCCGAACAGCAATGCCTCGGGCAGGCCATCCTTCTCCCACTCCGGCCACATGACACCACGCAGGTTCATGTAGTTCTCGTAGCTGGTCAGCAGCGAGGGCCGCATATCGGTAAGCCAGCGACGGATGCCGGCGTGGATCGCCGGGTTGTACTCGACCATGTCGTCGAAGGCATGCCGGTGATCGTTGAGCAGGGCCGCCGCGCGGGCAGCTTCAGGCACATCGGCCACCAGCGGCGCGATATGGTCCGGATCGGCCTCCAGCGGGCCACCGTCCTCCTCCTGCGCCTCGCCGCTGGCATCGGCCCGCTGCTTGAGCAGGCGTTTGTAGGTGGCCAACAGATTGCTGACCTGGCAGCCCTTCTGCGCGATGCAGGCACTGATCACGTCCTCCATGTCTTCCAGTGCGGCGTCACCCTCGGTGGTGCCCTTGGGGTCGGCATTGGCAACCAGCACCAAGGCATCGCTGTAGCGCTTCTCGGCCGCCGTCATCCGCGCCTCGATGGCATCAACCTTGACCTTGTCACGGGCGGAGATCGCCTGGGCGGCCGGAACCACGGTCAACAGCGAAGTCGCAACCAACATCGACCAGGCACGAGCAGAAAACAGGGATACGGGCATCAGCAGCACTGCATGACAAAGGTGAGGCAGGGTAGCTGGCAGACAGACCCGGGGGCAACATTGCCACCGCGGCGATACAGTCGGCCGTTAGAATCCTTCCTTCATTCACCAATGAGTGCCTCCATGGACCCGATCCTGCTCGGCAAAGGCGTCACCGACGACATCGCCGTCACCCTGCTCCCGCGCTTCGGCAACCGTCACGGCCTTGTGGCTGGTGCCACCGGTACCGGCAAGACGGTGACCTTGATGACGCTGGCCGAGGGGTTCTCGCGGTTGGGCGTGCCGGTATTCATGGCCGATGTGAAGGGCGATGTGGCCGGCCTTGCGGTTGCTGGCGAAGGCAGCGAAAAGCTGGCCCAGCGCGCCGCCGAGATCGGCGTCGATGGCTTTGCCCCGGCTGCCAGCCCGGTGGTGTTCTGGGACCTCTACGGCAAGCTCGGCCATCCAGTGCGCACCACGGTCAGCGAAATGGGCCCTACCCTGCTCTCGCGGATCCTGGAGCTCAACGACACCCAGTCCGGCGTGCTCGACATCGTGTTCAAGCTGGCTGATGACCGTGGTCTGCTGCTACTGGATCTGGACGACCTGCGCGCCCTGCTCGGCCTGGTCGCCGAGGAACGCAAGGACATCTCCACTGAATACGGCCTGGTCAGCGCGCAGTCGGTAGCCGCGATCCAACGCTCGCTGCTACGCCTGTCGCAGGACGGCGGCGAAGCCTTTTTCGGCGAGCCGGCGCTGGAGCTGGCCGACATCATGCGGGTCAACCACGATGGCCGCGGCGTGGTCGGCATTCTTGCCGCCGCGCAGCTGATCCTCAAGCCGCGCCTGTACTCCACCTTCCTGCTGTGGCTGCTGTCCGAGCTGTTCGAGCAGCTGCCGGAAGTGGGCGACCTGGAGAAACCCAAGCTGGTCTTCATCTTCGACGAAGCCCACCTGTTGTTCGACGATGCACCGCCGGCACTGGTGCAGCGCATCGAGCAAGTGGTGCGATTGATCCGCTCCAAGGGCGTGGGCGTGTATTTCTGTTCGCAGTTCCCGGATGACGTGCCTGGCAACATCCTCGGCCAGCTCGGCAACCGCGTACAGCACGCGCTGCGCGCCTTCACCCCGCGCGACCAGAAGGCAGTCAAGACCGCGGCCGAGACCTTCGTGCAGAACCCCAAGCTCGACGTGGTCGCCACCTTGTCGCAACTGGGCACCGGTGAAGCACTGGTCTCCACCCTGCAGGACAAGGGCATTCCCTCGCCAGTGCAGAAGACCCTGATCGCGCCACCACGCTGCCGGATGGGCTCGATCACCGATGCCGAGCGTACACAGGTGCGTGCCGGCAGCCCGGTCGGCACCCGTTATGACACCGCCGTCAACCGCGAATCCGCTGCCGAGCTGCTGGCGCAGCGCGCGGAGAAAGCCGTCGAGCAGGCGCAGGCCCCGGCCGCGCGCACCCGCCAACAGGACGAAGAACAGGAAGGTGGATTCGGCCAGAGCATCAAGGACGCCATCTTCGGCACCAAGCGCCGCCAGGGCATGATCGAAACCATGGCCAAGCAGACCACCCGTACCGTCGGCACCAAGCTGGGCAACCAGATCGTACGCGGCATCCTGGGCAGCATCTTCGGCGGCAAGCGCTGAGTGTCTCAACCGGGCCGGCCCATTGCCGGCCCGCTGTCGCAGCAGCCACAATCAGCCCCTGACTCACGGGGGAATGTCATGGAAGACCGCAAGCGTGGCGCGAATGCGCAACGCCTACAACCGTTCTGGCAACGACTGCCTGCGATCACGCTCTATCCTGTGCGTGGCCCGGCACTGTACTCGCTGATCGCACTCACCCTATGCACCTTGCTGACCTGGCTGCCAGCCATTGTTTGGCTGCTTGGCATCGTCACCTGGGTGGCGATCTACCGCTATGCCTTCGAGATCCTGCGCGAAACCGCAAACGGACGCATGGCCTCGCCGGAGAACACCCTCAATAGCAGCGATGGCACCGTCATCCGGCTATTGGGGTTGATGATATTGATGGGTATCTTCGTGGTGACGGTGGCGATCTTCACCGGGCCCGTGATCGGCCTGCTGACACTCGGCGCGGTCGTCTTGCTGCAACCCGGCTGCGTGATCTCGCTGGCCATGGATGGCAGCCTGCGCCACGCTGCCAATCCAGTCACTTCGATCACCATCGCCCTCCGCATCGGCTGGCCCTACCTAGCGGCCTTCCTGCTGCTGTTCGTCATCCAGGCCAGCGCATTGACCGCTGGTCAATGGCTGCACGGCTTCATGCCGCCCATCATTGGCGAACTCGTACTCAGTTTCTTCAGCATCTGGGGCTTGTTCAGCGCCTTCCATCTGCTCGGCTATCTGGTCTACCAATACCACGATGCGCTGGGCTTCGAGCCGGAGGGTACGCATGACGCCTTTACACGGCATGACCCGGACCAGAAACTGCTCGATGAAGCCGAACACTTCATCCGCGAAGGGCAACCGGATGCCGCGCTGGATGTGCTACGTGGCTCGGTACGCTCGCGCGCAGTCAGCCTGCCGGTACACGAGCTGTACCAGCGCCTGCTTCGCCGCAAAGGCGCATCGGATGCTTTGCGCGAACATGCCCGCCAGTACATCAGCCGCCTGCTGATCGAGAAGCAGGAGCGCGAGGCGATGAACGTGCTGCGCGACATGCTTGAGGTCGATCCGGATTTCATCCCGGCCGAACCGCAGCAGGCAGCGCATCTGGCCGAACGCGCCCGCCTCAGCGGCCAGCTGCAACTGCAGATGGATACCTTGCGCGCGATGTTCAAGGCATGGCCGCGCGCACCTGAAGCACCACAGTGGGCCTTGCAGGCCGCCTTGTTGCTGGGCGAACGCTACAACCGCGACGCTGAAGCACTGCAACTGATCGAAGAGGCGCTGCAACGCTGCGAAGACGATGAGCAACGCCGCAAGCTCGAGGCCGCCAAGACCGCATTGCAGGTCAGCCCGGCCTGAAAGCGACTGCGGCAGGACGCTTAGTCGTTCTCCAACAGGAACCGAGCCTTGCCAGCTTGTGGCGTGGCCGAAAAGCGCTGCTGCAGCAGCTCCAGCAAGCGTCGGCGCTGTGCATGCGCATGGGCCTCGCCATGCCGCAACGCCAGCCGCAGCCAGCCCTGCGCCTGCATCTCACCGGACAATTGGATGGCCTGCTCCCACACGGCTTCAGCCTCCAGCAGCCAGCCGGCCTTGAGGCAGCGCTCGAACGCAGGCTGCGCAAGCTCGGCAACCCCGCCATCGGCCAGCAGCTGCTTCACGATGCCGCGCTGTGCAGCGAGAGCGGACGCATCATCCGCATCCAGCCGCAATACGTCGGCAGCGCGCGCCCGCATCTCGGCGATCTTGCCGGCATTGGCAGCCACCCGATAGCGCGCCAGTGCAATATCCAGTCGGTGTGGTTGTTCGGCCGCCAACGCACTCAGTACGCGCTCGGCAGCCGCATTTTCAAGACGACCCATGTAGTGCTGGGCCTGCTCCCAGCGCTGATCGCTGACCGACACTTCGGTGTCGTCAGCCATATAGTCTTCGCGGGTCTGCCGGGTCAACACCAGCACGCCACCCAGCAGCGCACCGCAGATCAGACCACCGGCGTGCGCGTCGAAACCAATGCCAGCTTCATCATTGGTCAGCAGGTTGAACACTTCCCATCCCAACCACAGCGGCAACAGCCAGATGGCCGGCGCACGCACGTAGTCGAAGATCACCCCGAACCAGTAGAAGAAGCGCACTGGACGCATCCCCCAAACCACGCAGAACGCCCCCATCACCGCTGCGATCGCACCGGATGCGCCGAGCCCACCGCCGACTTCGCCCCAGCGCCATAACACGCTGGCGACGCTGGAGCCCACCGCCCCCAACAGATACAGGCCCAGAAAGCGCCAGCCGCCGAGCGCACCTTCCAGCAGCAAGCCCAACACCACCAGGAACAGCATATTACCCAGCAGGTGCATCACGCTGCCGTGCAGGAACGCAGCCGACAGCAATCGCCGCGGCGACCATTCCGAGCTGCGCAGGATATGGCGCAGGGTGAATACCTGATCCAGCTGCGTCTGGTACTCGCGCCGCAGCGGTGCCCAGGTGGCCCGCTGGTCTTCCGACTCGAAGAGGCCACCATCCTCCAGCGCCTGCTGGAACGCGACATCACTCAAGGTCGCCATGCCAACGTAGCGCCCCCGCTGCTCTGCAGGAATTGATTCCAGTTCGGCCAAGGCATCACCGTGCGCAGTCAAACGCAGATGCTTCTCGTAGGCGGGCAGCTCGTACTCGGCCAGCCCGGACTGCTGGTACCAGTCCTGCGCCGCCTGCACCTTCTGCTCATCACCAGCCTGCCAGGCGAAGAATACGTAGACATTGATCAGCACCAGCAGCACGGTTACCAAGGGCAGCGTGCTCAGGTTGAGCGGTTTGTGCAGCGGCAGGATCAACATCGGCCGGACTTCCTTGTCAGAGAACGCAGAGCTTCAGCCATGGATTGGCCTTGCGCAAGCAAGCCCGGCTACCATGCCGGCATCCACGCAACGCATGACCGCAATGAGCCGCTGGCGTCCTCCTGCAGAAAAAAGCACCGCCCTGATCACCGCCCAGGGCCATGCCCGGCTCAAGGCCGAGCTGGATGAATTGTGGCGGCAACGTCGGCCGGAAGTGGTCAAGGCGCTGGCGGCCGCCGCCGCCGAAGGTGATCGCTCGGAGAACGCCGAGTACACCTACCGCAAGAAGCAGCTGGGCGAGATCGACCGCCGCGTGCGCTACCTCAGCAAGCGGCTGGAAGCCCTGCGTGTGGTCGACACCACGCCCAGCGATCCGGAGGCCGTGTTCTTCGGCGCGACGGTGGAGCTGGAGAATGTCGATTCCGGGCAGACCGTCATCTACCGGATCGTCGGCCCCGATGAGACCGATGCACCGGCTGGTTGGATCAGCATCGATTCGCCGTTGGCGCGGGCATTGCTGAAAAAGCGTATCGACGATGAGTTTGCCGTGGAGCTGCCGAGCGGCCTGACCCGATTCGCGATCATCGACGTCAACTACGGCTGAGCCTGAGCGGCACCGGATAGGCGCGACCTTCGCGTAACGGACGGAAGTAATCGGTCAATTGGTAAAAAGCCGCATCTTGGGACGCATGCCAACCGGGGATGCCGGCCAGCGGTAGTGGACGCAGCTCGGCGGGGTCCGCAAGCAAGCTGGCGTCTTCGATTGCTGCAGCCACTGCGGCCACGCAGGCCACGTCGTCATTGCCAACGACCACCAGGCACTTTCCGACGAGAAGGCGTTCGGGCAGCAACGCCTGCTCCATCAGCGCATGGCCAATCACCGCGCAGACCGCGATATCGCCTGCGCGCCATCCATCCGGATTGAACAGCGTTGACCAGTCATGCCGATCCCATGCCGCCAGCACGCCCGCATCGCGAACACGCACGATCAGCCCGGCTTCATCGAACTGGGTCAATGCAGCCTGCGCGCGATTGCGCTGGCTTGCCCCCATCACTGCGATATGCCGGCACTGCTGCGCGTTGAGCGCGCGTTTGATAGCGAAGTGACGTGCCCACACCATCGCGTTGAACAGGTCATGCCAGTTCTGCTCGCGGGTGGCGATACGGCCCTGTGCAATACGCTGCTCGTAGTGCAGGCCATCAGCCAGCAACGCCTCGTCTTGGGCGACAAAGCGCTTGTCTTGCACGGGCAACTGCACAGTGAGTGCATCGATGCCCGGCCAATCGGCAGCTCGCATCAACGCCTCGAAATCACGGAAGTCCGCGAACAGCGGATGATCAAAGCACTGCGATTCAACCTGCCCGCGCAATGGCGCTACAAAACGACGCCGGCTCACGCCGGCATCGTTTGCGGCCGCTTTGGTGGTCACAGCACCTTGAGGTCGAACGGTGCCGCCCTGGTTTCGATCAGGGCGTCGCCGAACAGATCATGCTCGTCGCTGTCGGTGATCTCGACGTTGACGAAGTCACCGACGCGCAGCTTGGCCTCAACAGCATTCTGGATATGCACCAGACCGTCGATCTCCGGCGCATCGGCCTTGGAGCGGGCGACGGCGATCCCGTCTTCAATGCCATCAACCAGGCACTGCTGCACGCTGCCGATCTTGCTTTCAAGCCGGGCGGCGGAAATGGCGGCCTGCTTTTCCATGAAACGGGCCAGACGCTCCTGCTTCACTTCTTCCGGCACCTGGTCCGGCAATGCGTTCGCGGTTGCACCATCCACCGGCGAGTAGGCGAAGGCGCCGACGCGATCGAGCTGGGCGGTATCAAGGAAATCGAGCAACTGCTCGAACTCGGCATCGGTCTCGCCCGGGAAGCCGACGATGAAAGTGGAACGCACGGTGATGTCCGGCGCGATCTCGCGCCAGCGCAACACCCGCTCCAGGGTTTTGTCTACCGCACCCGGGCGCTTCATCAACTTGAGGATGCGCGGGCTGGCGTGCTGGAACGGGATGTCCAGGTACGGCAGGATCTTGCCCTCGGCCATCAACGGCACCACGTCGTCGACGTGCGGGTACGGATAGACGTAGTGCAGGCGGGTCCAGGCATCGAGCTCGGACAGGCCTTCGCACAGCGCCTTCATGCGCGTGGCGTATTCCTTGCCGCGCCAGGTACCCGGCGCGTACTTGCGGTCCACGCCGTATGCCGAGGTGTCCTGGGACACCACCAGCAACTCGCGCACGCCGCCCTTGACCAGGCGCTCGGCCTCGCGCAGCACCTCATCGACCGGGCGCGACACCAGGTCGCCACGCATCGAGGGGATGATGCAGAAGCTGCAACGGTGGTTGCAGCCTTCGGAAATCTTCAGGTAAGCGTAGTGACGCGGAGTCAGCTTGATGCCGTAGTCCGGCACCAGGTCGACGAACGGATCGTGCTTGGGCGGCAGTGCGGCATGCACCGCTTCCATCACCGTGGTGTAGTCCTGCGGACCGGACACCGACAGCACGTCCGGGTAATGCTCGCGGATCATGTCGCCCTTCTTGCCCAGGCAACCGGTGACGATGACCTTGCCGTTCTCGTTCATCGCCTCGCCGATCGCATCCAGCGATTCGGCCACGGCCGAGTCGATGAAGCCGCAGGTATTGACCACCACCACATCGGCCGAGTCGTAGGACGGCACGATGCTGTAGCCCTCCACCCGCAGCTGGGTGAGGATGCGCTCGGAATCGACTAGGGCTTTCGGGCAGCCAAGGCTGACGAAGCCGACTTTGGGGTTCAGCTGGGACATGATCTGGAAATCCTGGGGCCGGGCCGGAATGGCAGCGAGGCCGGAAAGCCGGGCAGTATACCGGGCCTGTGCGGCCTCGCCCTGCGGCTGGCTTAATACGTGAGAGAGCTGATAATCAGTCTCATCGCGGGAATTCCTAGCCGACAAACCCGCTTGAGCCCCTCTCCCGCTTGCGGGAGAGGGGTTGGGGTGAGGGGAAGCTCTTGGCAAGGAAACCTAAAGGCTATTAAAGCTCCCCTCATCCGCCCCTGCGGGGCACCTTCTCCCGCAGGCGGGAGAAGGAACACCGCCTTTCGACGTATCAATCCGGAGCCTCCCCCATGCCCAACTGGATCACCCTCCCCACCCCACTCGGCCCCGTCCGCGCCTGGCAGGCCCTGCCCCCGGGCACTCCGCGCGCCGGCCTGGTGGTAATTCAGGAAATCTTCGGCGCCAATGCGCACATCCGCCATGTCGCCGAGCAGTACGCCGCCGAGGGCTATGCGGTGCTGGCGCCCTCCTTCTTCGACCTGATCGAACCGGACCTGCAGCTGGACTATGACGCCGCAGGCGTCAGCCGCGGCAAGGCTTTGGTCGACGAATTGGGCGTGGACCGCGCGGTAACCGTGGTTGAAGCCGCCGCTGCTGTGCTGGCGCCCTATGGCAAGGTCGGCACGGTCGGCTATTGCTGGGGCGGCACCATCGCCATGTTGGCTGCGCAACGGCTGCGCTTGCCGTCGGCCAGCTACTACGGCGCACGCAACGTGCCGTTCCTGGATACAGCGTTCAAAGCCCCGGCGATCTTCCACTTTGGCGACCAGGACGCCTCGATCCCGGCCGCCGCCGTTGCAGCGCACCGTGAAAAGCAACCCGACTTGCCTGTATATGTCTATCCAGCCGATCACGCCTTCAACCGCGAGGTCGGCATGCACTACCACCCAGCCAGCGCCGACCTGGCGCGCGAACGCACCTTGGCCTTCTTCAGCGAGAACCTGCGATGACCGAAGTTGTGACGTCCGATTTCGTACTTGATACCCGCCTTGCCGCCGACAGTGTATTGATTGCCGATGGCCCCCTGTCGCAGATCCGCCTGATGAACGACGACCGCTTCCCCTGGGTCGTACTGGTCCCGCGCGTACCGAACGCCAGCGAGTGGATCGATCTGGACGGTGCCCAGCAGCGCCTGTTACTTGCCGAGATCAACCAGATATCCCAGCACCTGAAGCACAAGCCCAATGTCAGCAAGATCAACATCGGCGCGCTGGGCAACATCGTGCGCCAGCTGCATGTACACCTGATTGGCCGCAACGAGAACGACGCTGCCTGGCCTGGCCCGGTCTGGGGCAGCGGCAAGGCACAGCGCTTTGACCCGGAGGTACTGGCCCAACGTGTCGAAATCTGGCGCCAGCGGCTACGATAAGCACCTTCCCCCTTACGGACTCCGCAAGCCGATGCGCTCCAATCTGATCGCCGCCCTGATCCTGATCATCGTTGGCCTGTTCTTCCTGGCCAAGAACCTCGGCTGGATCAACGGCAACATCGGCACCATGCTCGCCACCTGGTGGCCAGCCATCCTGGTGGCCGTCGGCATCGGCATGTTGTTTGGGCGCGGCAAATAAGCCGCCCGCCGGATCCTGCATAAACAAAAAGGCGCCTGACGGCGCCTTTTTCATTTCAGCCCAGGCCGCACTCAGGTGCGCGGCAGGGTAACGCCGGTCTGGCCTTGGTACTTTCCGCCGCGATCCTTGTACGAGGTCTCGCAGACGTCGTCCTTGTCGGCCTGGAAGAACAGCATCTGTGCCACACCTTCGTTGGCATAGATGCGTGCCGGCAACGGCGTGGTGTTGGAGAACTCCAGCGTCACATGGCCTTCCCACTCCGGCTCCAAGGGGGTGACGTTGACGATGATGCCGCAGCGCGCATAGGTGCTCTTGCCCAGGCACACCACCAGGGTGTCGCGCGGGATGCGGAAGAACTCCACCGTGCGTGCCAGCGCGAACGAATTCGGCGGGATGATGCACTCATCGGCCTCGATGTCGACAAAGCTCTTCGGGTCAAAGTGCTTGGGGTCGACGATGGTCGAGTTGATGTTGGTGAACACCTTGAACTCACGCGAGCAACGTACGTCGTAGCCATAGCTCGAGGTGCCGTAGCTGACGATGCGCTGTCCATCCACCTGCTTGACCTGGCCGGCTTCGTACGGCGCGATCATGCCGTGCTGTTCGGACATTTGGCGGATCCAACGGTCGCTCTTGATGCTCATTCAGTGATCCTGTTCACGTTGTGCCGCAGCATGCCTGCGGCCGGGGGTGGTCGATTCTAGCCTAGAGCCGGCCAAGGGCCGGCAAGCAATCGCCTGCCAGCAACTTCTGTACATTCAATCTATATGAGAAAGGCCCGCATAACGGGCCTTCTCTGCTGCCGACCAGGCAGCGGCCTCAGATCAAAGAGGACAGGATAGGAATGCTGGCGCGCGGGCGCTTGGCCAATTCCACCGCCATCCGCTGCGCCGCGGCCATATAGGCATTGGCCGCGGCCGAATCGGGCTGCGCAACCACGATCGGCGCACCCACATCGCCCTGCTCACGAATGCCGATGTCCAACGGCAGCGAGCCCAGCAACGGCACTCCGTACTGCTCGGCCATGCGCTGGCCGCCGCCCTCGCCGAACAGATGCTCGACGTGGCCACAGTTGCTGCAGGTATGGACAGCCATGTTCTCGACGATGCCGAGCACAGGAACCTCGACCTTTTCGAACATATTCAATGCCTTGCGCGCATCCAGCGTGGCGATGTCCTGCGGCGTGGTGACGATCACCGCGCCGGCCACCGGGATCTTCTGCGACAGCGTCAACTGGATGTCGCCGGTGCCCGGCGGCAGATCGATCAGCAGGAAATCCAGGTCGCCCCACAGCGTGTCGTTGAACAGCTGGGTCAGCGCGGAAGTGGCCATCGGACCGCGCCAGATCATCGGGGAGTCCGGCTCGATCAGGAAACCGATCGACATCGCCTCGACCCCGAAAGCCCGCAGCGGCTCGATGGACTTGTTGTCCGGGCTCTCCGGCCGCCCGCTCAGGCCAAGCATGGCCGGCACGCTGGGGCCGTAGATATCGGCGTCGAGTACGCCGACCTTGGCGCCCAGCGCTTTCAGCGCCAGCGCCAGGTTGACCGCCGTGGTGGATTTACCCACCCCGCCCTTGCCCGAACCGACCGCAATGACATTGCGGATGCGCGGATGGGGGGAAAGCCCCTTTTGCACCTTGTGGGCACTGCCCAGCGGAATCGACCGGATCACTACAGCCTCTACTTCATTGGTTCGGCGCGAACTATAGCGCGATGCGCAGAGCCACCATCTGTCCGGCATTTGCCGACTCCAACAACAAACTTTGCTGATTTATGTACTCATGAGCATAGGCTGAACACTTGACCTTTAAGGTTAACCTTGTGTTAACTTGGAGTTACCGGCAAATGAAACTTTTAGCACCGGAACAAATAGCCCTTTCGTCAGCATGGTTGTGAAAGGGATACCTCATTCGTTTTAGGGGAAATGCATGGCGATTCGTAGTCCGCTCATCCGTCATCCGTTGAGCTTCGCACTGGTGTCCGCGATGGCACTGACCATTACCGCGCAGGCTCATGCTCAGGAAGCCGAGCCTCAGCCTGGTCACGAGGTGACCAACAAGAACGCGACCAACCTGGACAAGGTCACCGTCACCGGCTCGCGCATCAAGCGCGCTGAAGTCGAGGGTCCGGCACCCGTAACTGTCATCACTTCCGCCCAGATCGAGCGCGAAGGCTTCACCACCGTTTTCGACGCTTTGAACACACTGACCCAGGCCAGCGGCTCCACCCAGAACGAAATCTTCCAGGGTGGCTTCACACCGAACGCCAGCGTCATCAATCTCCGTGGCCTCGGCCCGGGCCGCACCTTGCTGCTGATCAATGGTCGTCGTGCTGCTGACTATCCATTGCCGTACAACGGCCAGAGCAACTTCGCCAATTTCGGCAATATCCCAGCTGCAGCCGTCGAACGTATTGAACTGTTGGCCGGCGGCGCATCTGCCATCTATGGTTCCGACGCTGTCGCAGGTGTGGTCAATATCGTCCTGAAGACCAATTTCGAAGGCGATCTGTTTAAGGTCAAGGGTTCCACAACCACCGACGGCGGCCGTGATCGCGCCGACTTGCAGTGGATCGGCGGCAAGACCGGCGACAAGTGGAGCCTCACCTACGCAGTTGAATATTTTAATTCCGAGCCACTGCACGCGTATCAGCGTGACTTCATGGACTCGCTGCTGGACAACCCGTTGCCGCCGGACTTCGTCGGCATCCAGCCCACCGGGACCATGCGTGTTCGTGACCGCACAAAGAGCGCGAACAGCTACATCGCACCGCCGCCTGGCGCCTGCGAGCAGATGGGCGATGAGTGGGTGCGCCACAACTATCGCTCAGCCAACGCAGCCGGCACGATCACCAACCTTGGCCAGGCTTGCGGCAGCTACAAGGATGTTGGCTACCAGACGATCAGCAATGGCAACAACGACATCTCGGCGTACCTGTATGGCACGTTCGACTTCGATAGCGGCGTGCAAGCATGGGCAAGCCTCCAGACCTACTGGTCGCGCGCCAAGTACACTGGCGGCACCCAGTTCTGGGGCGGTCCCACCGTCGGCGGCCTCTGGTACGACCAAGGTCTTGGCACCATCGTCGACGCGCAGCGCATTTTCACGCCGATGGAAGCCGGCGGCCTGAACAACCTGATGAGCAAGAATGACGAAAAGTCCTATGATCTTGCAGTTGGCTTCAAGGGCAGCTTTGCCGACCGCTTCGACTGGGATGCGACCGTGTCCCGTGCCGAGTACCGCATCAAGGTCGAATCTCCGCGTTTGGTCGCCTCGAAGGTCAATGACTGGTTCCTCGGCCCACGCCTAGGCACACGTAGCGGCTACGCGGTCTACGATCTGAATGAAGCTCATTACTACAGCGCGTTGACGCCGGAACAGTTCGCGTCGATGAGCACGACCCTGAAGACCGACGCCAAGTCCTATGTGAACCAAGGCAACTTCGTGGTCTCGGGCGACCTGTTCGAGCTACCAGCCGGCCCGCTTGGCTTCGCGGCCATCGTGGAAGCATCCCAGCAGGAGTACAAGCTGAACGAAGATAAGCGCATCCTGCCGGACTACACTGGTGCTGACCGCCCCTACAACCGCACCGGCACCGGTGGCGGTGGCAAGCGTGACCGTTATGCGACCGGCGTTGAACTGTCCATCCCGATCTTCGACAGCCTCAAGGCCAGCCTCGCAGGCCGCCTCGACAAGTACGACGACGTGACTTCGGTGGATGACGCCCGCACCTGGAACGCCGGCCTCGAATGGCGTCCGTTCTCGAACCTGCTCGTGCGCGGTTCCTACGCCACCAGCTTCCGCGCCCCGGACATGCACTATGTATTCGCCGAGCGCAGCGGTTCATTCAGCTCAGTCCTCGACGTGCGTCGTTGCCTTGAAAGCGGCCGCGTCGCAGCGCAGTGCACCAGCTCGGACATCACTACCAACTACACCGCCTTCGGCGTGCGCCAAGGCACCAAGGACCTGAGCGAAGAAACAGGCAAGTCCTGGACGGCCGGTTTCGTGTGGGACATCATCGACGGCCTTTCGGTCAGCGCTGACTACTACCACATCGAACTGGAAGACGTGGTCTCGGACATCACCTCCGCGTACATTCTGGAAGGTGAAGCCGGCTGCATCACCGGCAAGACCCGCAACGGCCAGCCGTTCACGCTGGGCGCACCAGGCTCGGCCTTCTGCAACGACATGCTCTCGCGCGTTTCCCGCCTCAGCGCCCCGGGCACCCCGAACGACGGCCAGATCACGGAGATCCGTCGCGGTCCAATCAACCGCGCGGTCCTCGGCACCAAGGGCATCGACGCCACCCTGGACTACAGGCTGGATACCGACCGCCTGGGCGACTTCCGTGTCCAGCTTGGCTGGTCGCACACCCTCGGCCAGACGTCCGCCCAGTTCAAGAACGACCCGGTGCTGGACTACCGCGACGACCTGGGCAACTTCGACTTCCGCAGCCGCATCCGCGCAACCGGTACGTGGCAGCGGGACGACTGGCAGGCCGCACTCTTCATGGTCCGCTACGGCAGCTTGCCGAACTGGCAGGAAACCGGCCGCATCGCTCCGTACTTCATCTGGAACGGCAGCATCGGCAAGAAGATCACCGAGAAGGCGCAGGTCAACCTGTACGTCAACAACATCTTTGACAACCACCACCCGAAGGACGATGGCTTCAACACCTATCCGTACTTCTGGCGCGCCTATGACGCAGTGGGACGCGAGATCGCTGTTGAGTTCCAGTACCGGTTCCGTTGATTGAGCGTGTGATCCAAGCAGAATGGCCCGGGTACTCCCGGGCCATTCTGTTGATGACCCAGTGTTTCGATATCTGACAAGGAAATCCCCGATGAAATCATGCCTGGCAGCAGCCATCCTGCTTGCGCTTTCCGTTCCGGCAGCCTCCGCGGCGCCAACGGCCGCCGTCCCGTCCATACGCGACTTCGTCTCGCACTCCGCCTACGGCACGGCCAAGATTTCCCCGGATGGCCGTTACATCGCCATAACCGTGGATCGTGGTGAACAGGACGTGCTCACCGTATTGAGAACTTCCGACCTCAAGATCGTGAAGGTAAATCAGCTCCCCGACCAGAAAAGCGTTGGCAGTTTCTATTGGACCAGCCCCGAACGCCTGATGTTCAACGCCGTGAAGAAGATGGGCGGCTACGCAGCCCCCTTCTCAACCGGCGAATGGTTTGCCGTGAATGCAGACGGTTCGCAGCCCAGACCGCTTATCTTCTACGGCACCCGTGATGCCACGCAACGCGGAAAGACCGTTGGTTCGGAGCGTTTCAGCCTGCTCGACACGCTGAAAAATGACGACCAGAACGTCATCATGCAGGTGACAAGCCCGCGTTCCTCCGAAGGCGTCGGCACAGAAGTCGTGCGCATGGACACACTGAGCGGGCGCCGCACCAGCATGGCGCGCGCACCGAAAGAGAACTGCAACATCACGCTGGATGCCGCCAAAGAACCACAGTTCGCGATCTGTTCCACCAGCAAGGGTGAAGACGGCGAGTACGACGAGCGCACCGAGCTCTACCGCCGTGATGCGGGCAACTGGACCTTGGTCAATGCATCCAAATCGGATGGTAACCACCTGGACATCCTGCGTTCCACCCCGGATGGCACGATCTATGCAAGCCGGGATGATGGGCGTTTACCGGCGGCAGTGGGAACACTGAACCCCACTACGGGAGACTTCACGGTTCTTCATCAGGATCCGGTTGCGGAAGTCTCCGACATGATCTGGTCAACGGACGATACGACACTCATCGGCGTAGTCACCGAGGCTGGTGCACCCAAAGTCTCCCTCCTCAATGAGGAGCACCCGGATGCCGAGCTCTACGCATCTCTGGCCAACGCTTTCGAGGGGCAGATGGTGGATTTTTCCAATGCCACCGCCGATGGCAAGAAGATCATTGTCAATGTCTACAGTGACACAAATCCCTCAGAGCTCTACCTGTTCGATCGCGACTCCGGTAAGGCACGTTTTCTCATGAAACAGCGACCACAGCTGGCGTCTGCCCAGCTTGCCTCGGTCAAGCCATTCTCGTTCACCTCCCGCGACGGAAAGCTCATCCATGCGTACTTGACGCTCCCGCATGGCAGCGATGGAAAAAACCTGCCTTTGATCGTCAATCCGCATGGCGGTCCAATCGGGCCACGCGACAATTGGGGCTTCAATCCGGAAGCGCAGCTGTTTGCAAGTCGTGGCTACGCCACTTTGCAGATCAACTACCGCGGCTCCGGCGGCTACGGCAGGGCATTCCAGGATGCAGGCCACCAGCAATGGAGCCAGGGGATCCAGAACGACATCCTCGACGCTACACACTGGGTCATCAACAACGGATACGCCAACAAGGACCGCATCTGCATCTACGGTGGCAGTTTCGGTGGCTATTCCTCACTGATGGCACCAATCAGGGAGCCGGGCCTCTTCAAGTGCACGTTCGGCTACGTGGGTGTCTACGACATCGACATGATGTTCAAGAAAGGCGACATCCCTGAGCGTGAATCCGGCCAGCGCTTCCTGCGACGCACGCATGGCACTGACTCGAAGCTCTGGGCCGAAAGCTCGCCTGCTCGTCGGGCCGGCGAGGTGAAGATTCCCGTTTATCTCGCTGCCGGCGCACGTGACGTGCGCACTCCTCCGGAACAGACAGAGTTGATGAACAGAGCCCTGATCGCGGCAGGCAACAAGCCCGAAGGCATGATCATCCAGTCAGGCGAAATGCATGGCTTCTACGGCGAGGATGCCCGCGTGAATCTCTATACGGAAATGCTTGGCTTCTTCCAACGCCATATCGGGGACGGGAAGGTCAACGTCGGCGAGCCAACCAGCGCAAAGTAACCTCGAAGTCACATCCTCATCCGAAGCTCGTCTTTGCAAGGGAGCAGCGGGGGATCTCCCCCGCTGCTATGCCAATGACTTTCGACCATTTCTAGGCAAACCCTTCTTCGTTGACCATGTCGCCATGGCACGGACAGCACAAGGACACACATGATGCGCCAACATACCTTCGCCCGGACCTTGCTTTTGCTGGCGCTATCCAGCACTTGGCCCGTGATTGCAGCCAACCAGGTAGTGGACACGCAACCAGACGATCCAACAAAAGATCAACTGATGATCACCGCGGGGTTCCTCAACGGACATCCCGATCTTCGCTTCCGCCTGCTTGGCCTTGAGAAGCACAAGGCAGGTGACCTCGAGAAAGCTTTCCGTTTCTTCCAGAACGCTGCCTTTTACGGTGACAAGCCATCACAAGGCATGGTCGCCGAAATGCTGTGGACCGGCATGGGCACTGTCCGCGACCGCGCCTTGGCATATGCCTGGATGGACCTTGCAGCTGAACGCGGCTACGAGGGCTTCGCCGGTCTGCGAGAACGGTACTGGGCAGAGCTTCCAGAGGAGGAACGCGCGCGCGCGTTGAACCTGGGCCAGGACGTCTATGCCCGCTACGGTGATGCCGCAGCTCTGCCGCGTATTGCCAGCAAGCTCCGAAGGGAGCGCAGGAGCCTGACCGGCAGCAGGACCGGCTTTACCGGCAACGTGCGCATCATCATCCCCACCGCCACCGGCAGCACCGAGATAGATGGATCGAAGTTCTATGACGAACGCTACTGGGACCCGAGCAAGTACCAGGCATGGCAGGATTCGGTGTGGATGAAACCCCGCATTGCGACGGTAAACGTGGGCACTGTCGAGCAGGCTTCAGAAGCTCCGCAATCCACGCGCATATCAGCCGTCGAACCACTCCGGGATGTACCGGAGCCCATCGCTGGTGACGAGATGCCGCAGGTTGAAGGCAGCAGCACCAAGCCCTGACTTGAGATAACGGGGACCTCGACCGTTTCAGTGTTCAAGGTCCCCCATGATCACCTTCGCTGCATTATGCCCAGGTGCCCCGGTAACCCCGCCGCCCGGATGGGTCCCCGAGCCGCACAGATAGAGCCCCGGCAGCGCTCCCTTGTAACCCGCCTGCCCCAGCATCGGCCGCGCACTGAACAACTGGTTCAAGCTCAACGCGCCGTGGAAAATATCGCCACCGATCAAGCCGAAGGTCCGCTCCAGATCCAGCGGGCTCATGATCTGTCGGCCAAGTACTGAAGCAGCGAAACCCGGCGCGTGCTTATCGACGGTGGCGATCATCAGATCCGCGACTTCTTCGCGATGATCGTCCCAGCTGCGCCCATCTGGTAATTGTGGGGCAACGTGCTGGCAGAACAGGCTGGCCACATGCTGTCCGGGCGGCGCCAGCGAGTCATCCAGCGTACTGGGTATCAGCATCTCGACTATCGGTTCGCGCGACCAACCATATTGGCGTGCATCCAGATAGGCGCGGTCCATGTAGTCCAGGCTCGGCGCGATGATGATGCCGGCGGTCAGGTGATCACCCTGCCCCGGCAGCACGCTGAACTCAGGCAGCTGCGACAACGCCACATTCATGCGGAACGTTCCGGAGCCGCAGCGCCAGTTGGCCATGCGCTCCAACGTCGCCGCCGGTACATCGGCAGGATCGAGTAGACGCTCGTAGAGCAGCTTCGGATTGACGTTGGCAACGATGGCCTTGCCACGTAGCACCTCGCTATTCGCCAGCACCACACCTATCGCGCGTCCCTGCTCGACCAGTACTTTGTTTACTGCTGCATCGGTACGAATTTCAACGCCGGCTTCGACCGCCGCGCGCGCCATTGCCTGTGTGATCGCACCCATGCCACCAATCGCATGCCCCCAGGCACCTTTGACGCCGTTGCTCTCACCAAACACGTGATGCAACAACACGTAGGCAGTGCCCGGCGCATAGGGGCTGGCGTAGTTGCCGACGATGCCATCAAAGCCAAACAAGGCTTTGATCGGTGCGCTCTCAAACCAACGATCCAGGTATTCGGCAGCGGAGATGGTGAATAGATCCATCAATTCCTGTTGTAACCCGGGATCCAAGCGCTGCAGCTGTCTGCCCAATTGACCGGCCTTCCACAGCTCGGGCAGCGCACGCAGCCAACTGGTACCGCTGATATTGGGCGGTGCCTGCAGTGCCTGCGCACGCAGCACGTCGGCGAAAATCTCCAGCCGCTGTTCGTACTCGGGCAAGCGTGCCGCATCGCGCGTGGAAAAGCGCGCCACCTGCCCGGCGGTGCGCCCAGCCCCGGCCAACAGATACTCACCGTCGCCCAGCGGCAGGAAGTTGTTGAGCTTGCGCGAGACCACCCGCAGGCCGTGTCGCTCCAGCTCAAGCTCGGCGATCACCTTGGGTTGCAACAGCGACACCGTATAAGAGGCCACCGAGTTGCGGAACCCGGGATGGAACTCCTCGGTGACCGCGGCACCTCCCACCACCGCACGCCGTTCCAGTACCAAGACGCGCTTGCCGGCCTTGGCCAGATAGGTTGCGCATACCAGTCCGTTATGGCCGCCGCCGATCAGGATCGCGTCCCAGTGCTTGCTCAAGTTCTTGGTCATTGCTGCTGTATAGCATCGGCTAGTAGCCGCCGCCCATAGGAATACGCCTGCGACGACCCATTACCTTCTACACCCCTTCCTCATCGGTTTCAGGCGTATCTTCCTGCTTCGGCCCCGGACTCCGTGGCCCCACTCATGCTTTGAAACCGGCCCGGAGGCCTTTCCCGTGATCGTTCGCAAACCCCAGATTCTCCTGCTGTCGCTGGCCGTCGCCGCCGTGCTGACCGGTTGCCCCAAGCAGGAAGAGCAGTCCCCGCCAGCAGCCACCGCCGCTGCCCCGGCCGCCGCCAATGAGCTGAAGCTGGACGAGTCCAAGCTGCCGGCTTACAACGCCTTCACCGCTGCCGACCTCGATGCCAGCAAGGACGCTTGTACCGATTTCAACGGCTACGTGAACGAAAAATGGCTCAACGCCAACGAAATTCCGGCTGACCGCACCAGCTGGGGCGCCTTCACCATCCTCGACGAGCGTTCGGTGGCCGTGCAGCACCAGCTGGCCGAGCAGGCCGCGGCGATGAAGAACGCCACCGGCATCGAGAAAATTGTTGGCGACTTCTGGGCCGCCGGCATGGACGAAGCCAAGATCAACAGCCTGGGCATCACCCCGCTGAAGGCCGACCTGGCTGCGATTGACGGCCTGCAGGACACCGCCGCACTGGCCAACTACCTGCGCAGCACCGCTGCCAAGGGCGAGAACTTCCTGTTCGGCTTCGGCCCGGAAGCGGACTTCAAGAATTCGTCCATGAACATGGCCTACGCCAGCCAGGGCGGCCTGGGCCTGCCGGACACCACCTATTACACCGACGCCAGCAAGGCCGACAAGCTCAACGCCTACAAGGCCCACGTGGCCAAGGTGCTGGAGCTGAGCGGCGTGGCCGCAGCCGACGCCGCCAAGCAGGCCGAGGAAGTGGTCAAGTTTGAAACCCGCCTGGCCAAGGCCTCCAAGTCCAGCGTCGAACTGTCGCGCGACGTCTCGCTGTATTACAACCCGGTCAGCGTGGCCGATGCCGACAAGCTGACCCCGAACTTCAGCTGGACCGCGTTCTTCCAGGCGCAGGGTGTTGCCGCACCGGAGAAATTCTCGCTGGCGATGCCCGCCTTCCACGCGGAAGTGAGCAAGATGCTGGCCGACACCGATCCGGCAGCCTGGCGTGCCTACCTGCGCTTCCACACCGTGGACGGCGCAGCACCGTACCTGAGCAACGAGTTCGTGCAGGAGAACTACGCGTTCTACGGCAAGGAACTGAACGGCCAGAAGGAAATCAAGCCGCGCTGGAAGCAGGTCCTGGGCACCATTGAAAACGATGCCGGCGATGCTTTCGGCCAGATGTACGTCAAGGTCGCCTTCTCGCCTGAGTCCAAGGCCAAGATGGAAGAATTGGTCAAGAACCTGGCCAGCGCGCTGAAGGACCGCATCCAGAACCTGACCTGGATGAGCGACGAAACCAAGGCCAAGGCCATCGCCAAGTGGGAGACCTTCACCCCGAAGATCGGATACCCGGACAAGTGGCGTGACTGGAGCGGCCTGAGCACCACCCACGATGACTATCTGGGCAACGTCCGCGCTGCCAATGCCTTCAATTACAAGTGGGCATTGGCCAAGATCGGCCAGCCGGTGGACAAGACCGAGTGGGGCATGACCCCGCAGACCGTCAACGCCTACTACAACCCGCTGCAGAACGAGATCGTGTTCCCGGCCGCCATCCTGCAGCCGCCGTTCTTCGACGTGAACGCCGACGACGCGCTGAACTACGGTGGTATCGGTGCCGTGATCGGCCACGAAATGACCCACGGTTACGACGACCAAGGCAGCCGCTTCGGCCCGACCGGCAACTTCGAGAACTGGTGGACGCCGGCTGACGCCAAGGGCTTTGAAGGCCTGACCGGCAAGCTGGTCAAGCAGTTCAATGAGTACAAGGTGGGCGACCAGCAGGTCAATGGCACGCTGACCCTGGGCGAGAACATCGCCGACCTGGGCGGCCTGGCCACGGCATACGACGCCCTGCAGAAGGCTTCGGCCGGCAAGGAAGACGCAAAGGTTGATGGCTTCAGCCGCGACCAGCGCTTCTTCTTCAACTGGGCCACCGTGTGGCGCACCAAGTACACCGCCGAGAACGCCAAGGTCCGCCTGGCCACCGACTCGCACGCCCCGGCACAGTTCCGTGCCATGGGTGCGCCGTCGAACCTGCCGACCTTCGCCGCGGCGTTCCAGTGCAAGGCCGGTTCGCCGATGGTCCGTGCTGGCGACAAGCAGGTTGTGATCTGGTAATCGCTGCCCTGCAGTGAGACCCGAAGAAGGCCCGGCATTGCCGGGCCTTCTTCTTTTTTTGTCGGAGCGGCGTAAGCCGCGAAGCCGACCAAACCCAAAGCGCCACGAGTCAACGCAATCCAGTCAATGCCAGCCGCATCATCTGCCGTGGCTTCGCGGCTAACGCCGCTCCTACAAGCACCAGCTTTGATGCAGTACCCAATTCCGTGCCCTGCCCCGGCACCAATCCGCCGCCAGCTTGTTAAACTCCGCCCACTTTGTCCTTCTGCGGATATGCACCACATGCCCAACGTTCGCCCACTTACCCTGGCCCTGACCTTCTCCCTGGTGACCATGCTGTCCGCCAACGATGCGCAGGCCGCCCGCAAAAAACCTGCGGCTCGGGCACCGGCAGTGAGCGCGGCCTGTACGGACTTCTACGAAACCACCAACGGCAACTGGCTCAAGGCCAACCCGGTGCCGCAGACCGGCGCGATCAGCGCCCTCGGCACCTTGGCGGACAACACCCGCACCCAGCAGCGCCAATTGCTGGATGGCGCGATGACCGCACCGCAGGGCAATGTGCAGAAGCTGCTCGGCGACTTCTGGGCCAGCGGCCTGGATGAAGCCGCGGTCGAAGCCGACGGCTCCAAGCCGATCGCACCGCTACTGACCCGCATCAACGCCATCAAGAAGGCCAAGGACATCCCGGCCTCGATCGCCGCACTGCATCAGGTCGGCATCCCGGTGGCCTTCAACTTCGCCCCGGACGTGGACCTGAAGGCGCTGGACCGCCACATCGGTTACTTCATGCAGGGCGGCACCGGCCTGCCGGACCCGGCGTTCTACACCCGCACCGATGCCGACACCGTCGCACTGATGGGCCGCTACCGCGGCTATGTGAAGCAGATCCTGGCGCTGACCGGCACCCCGGCGGCGCAGCTTGATGCCGAATCGGCGCTGGTCATCCAGCTGGAAACCGAACTGGCACGCAGCGCGCACTCGGTCGCCGACATCAACAACCCGTTCAACAACTACGCGCCGGTCTCCACCAAGGACCTCAACAGCCGCTACCGCAACCTGCAGCTGGATGCCTTCTTGAAGGCGCAGGGCGTGAACGACGATCTGGTGTCGCTGGCCGACCCGGCGCTGTTCCAGCAGCTCAATGGCATGGTCAGCCGCCTGCCAGCCAACCAGTGGAAGGCGTACCTGCGTTGGCGCGTGGGTGATTCGATGGCGCCGTACCTGTCCAAGGCCTACCGCGACGCCGAGTTCGAATTCCGCGGCCGCGTGCTGCGTGGCCAGATCATCGCGCCATCGCGCCCGGACGCCGTGCTCGATGCCATCAACGTGGCCGCCGGCCCGATGCTGGGCCACGAATACGCCAACACCTATCTCAACCGCGACACCCGCCGCCAGGCCGGTGTGATGGTCGACCAGATCCGCGAAGCACAGATCGCAGCGGTCAAGCGCAGCAGCTGGCTCAGTGCCGAGGCCAAGACCGAAGCCGAAGCCAAGCTGGCCGCGATGAAGATCGAGATCGGCACCCCGCTGCGCGATCTGGACTACACCGTGCAGCCGATGGGTCGCGGCAGCTTCGGCGGCAACATCCTGATCGCTTCCACCTGGCGCCACGCCCAGGAAATGAAGCGCATCGGCAAGGGCAACGCCGACCGTCGCTGGGACGTGCTGCCGCAGCAGCCGTCGATCGCCTATGACATCGCCCAGAACCGCCTGATCGTGACTGCTGCAGCGCTGCAGGGCCCGATCTTTGCCGGCAACGCCAGCAATGCCGAGAAGTTCGGCGCCTTCGGTGGCCTGGTCGCGCATGAAGTCAGCCGTGCCATCGACGTCAAGGGCGCCATGATCGACGCCAAGGGCGAGCTGCGCAGCTGGTGGACGCCTGCCGACAAGAGCGTCTGGACCCTGCTCGGCAACCGTGTCGCCGCGCAGTACAGCGCTTACCCGTTCCCGGGCGTCAAGGATGCCAAGGTCAACGGCGAGCTGACCCGCGACGAGAACATGGCGGACCTGTCGGGCATGGAAATCGCACTGGAGGCTTTCACTGCCGCCCAGGCCGACGCCAAGCCGGCCGACAAGCAGGACTTCTTCAAGGGCTGGACCAGCCTGTGGGCACAGCAGCTCTCGCCGAACGAAGCCGTCCAGCGCCTGCGTACCGACGTGCGCGCACCGGGTCGCTGGCGCAGCAATGCACCGCTGTCCAACCTGCCGGCATTTGGTGCCAGCTTCAGCTGCAAGCCGGGCCAGCCGATGCAGCGCACCGACGCCGAGCAGATCAGGATCTGGCGTTGATGCCTTGCTGAAGAAGAAAGCCGCGGATTCCGCGGCTTTTTTTTTGTTTTTGTAGAGCCGAGCCACGCTCGGCTGAGGCTTTACCGGTGATGCACCGTTGCCGAGCATGGCTCGGCACTACATCTTTGGGCTTTATCGGTAGTGCCTCTGCCGAGCATGGCTCGGCACTACTGCTTGAGCCCCTCTCCCGCTCGCGGGAGAGGGGTTGGGGTGAGGGCTGCTTTGCGCAGGTAAAGCCTCTGACGAGCACTGCTCGGCACTACGGTCTTGTTATTTGACGCGGCGCAGATGCGGGCCACGCTTGTTGAACGGCGGCTGCCCGCGCCAGTAGCGGATCAGCAACCAGCCAAACAACATGCCGCCGAGATGGGCGAAGTGAGCCACGCCCGGCTGCCAGCCGGTGAAACCCAGCAGCAGTTCAATCGCACCGAACACGATGACAAAGGTACGCGCCTTCATCGGGATCGGCGGGAACAACAGCACCACCCGCTGGTTCGGGAACAACATGCCGTAGGCCAGCAGCAGGCCGAACACGCCGCCAGAGGCACCCAGCACCGGGTTGTACTCACCTGCAAAGGCAGCCACCAGCAGCTGGCAGAGGCCGGCACCGACCACACAGACCATGTAATAGGTCAGGAAGCGCTTCTCGCCCCAGGTCGCCTCCAACGGCGCACCAAACATGAAAAGCGCCAGCATGTTGAAGAACAGATGACCGAAGCTGCCATGCAGGAAGCCGTAGCTCAGCAGCTGCCACGGCTCGAAACCCGGCGAATCGCTGAAGACCTGCTGCGAACCCAAAGGCCACAGCATCAACTGGGTGAAGATACCCGCCGTCTGCGGAAGCTGCTGCAGCAGGAACAGGACGACGTTGGCGATCAGCAACGTCTGGGTGATCTTGGGTAGGCGCGGGAACATGGTGGCATCCGGGGAAACTGGCTACATCATAGCCGCAGCGGCTAGCCCGGGCCCCAGATCGCCTCGTCCAGGCTGCGCGGCGGTTTGGGCCGCTTCACCCTGCCGTTCTCCACCACCACGCCTTCGGCCCGCAACCGCTGGCTCTGCTCGCGCCAACCGCGTGAACCCTCGGGCATGGCGATGCGTCCGTCAGAGCGCAGCACCCGGTACCAAGGCAGCTCCGGGTCCTCATTGTTGCCCAGCAGACGTGCGACCAGCCGTGCACGACCGGGCAATCCGGCCTTGGCCGCCACTTCGCCATAGCCCATCACCTGTCCGCGTGGGATGGTGCGAATCGCCTCAAGGATGCGCGCATGGCCGGCGGCGGCACTGGCCTCAGCACTCATCGCTTCTTCTTCGCCACGCCGCTGCCCACCAGCAGCACGCCGAACAGCACCAGCACCGTCCCGGCGCTTTGCCAAATGCCCATCGGTTCGTCGAGCAGCCATACGCTGAGCACAATCGTGGAAACCGGCCCCAGCATACTCACCTGCGCGGCCAGCGAGGAACCAATCCGCTTGACCCCGATCATGATCGCCAACACCGGCAGGACGGTGCACACCGTGCCGTTGAGCAGCGACAGCCAATACACCGGCGGCGCGTACTTCCACAACGCATCCCAAGGCTGGAACAGCAGGTACTGACCGATGCACAGCACGCAGGCCACCATGCTGGCGTAGGCAGTCAGGCGCACCGCGCCAATCCGCGCCACGGCCTGGCCACTGCCGAACAGGTACACCGCATAGCTCAGCGCACTGGCGAACACCAGGGCCGAGCCGATCAGGGTACGCCGGCCTTCAAGCTGGATGTCATGGCCGAAGGCCAGCAACACGCCGAGATAACTGACCAGCAAAGCCGCCACCTGGATGCGCGTGGGCCGTTGCTTGAGCACCACCAGCGCGATCAGCACCAACAGCGTGGGGCTGAGATACAGGATCAATCGCTCCAGCGTAGCGCTGATGTACTGCAGACCGAGGAAATCCAGATAGCTCGACAGGTAGTAGCCACTGAAGCCGAGCAGCAACACCCGCCAACGATCACCGACCGACAGCGGCTGCGCGTGCCGTGCCGCCCACATGCCCATGGCGATGAAGAACGGAAACGCGATCATCATCCGCAGTGCAAGCAAGGCGGTGGCATCGGCGCCATGCCGGTAGGCGAGCTTGACGATCACCGCCTTGCCCGATGCTGCGATCGCACCGGTGGCCGCCAGTAGTAGACCGCTGATCAACAGGCGGCGCGAGTTGGTGGGCAATGTTGGCGCAGCCACGGTGGGCTCGCGCGCGCTTGAAGCAGTCACGGTATTACGGCATCCGGGGGAGATGGCTTTCTATTATGGGCGCTGCGGGATCTGGGCGTGGCTGCTGGGTAGGACCAGGGTTTTCACCGGAGTAGAAGCAAGATCAACTTCACCCCTCCCCAACCCGCCCGGCCCGAAGGCCTGGCCTTCGGTCGTTCATCAGGCCGCGCGCCAGTGGCGCGCAAGCAGGCCTTCTTCACCCCCTTGCCTACGGCAAAGGGAGGGAGCAAACGCATTGCCCGCAACTACAGGACCAGCCTCCTCCCTTGCGCGCAGCGCAGGGGAGGATCGAGGAGGGGTGCCTTTGCGCTGTTGTTGCTGCCCACCAACCTCAACGCATCAGAACCACTTCCTCAGCCGAGGTTGGATGGATGGCCACCGTCTCCTCCATCTGCCTGCGCGTCACACCAGCCTTCACCGCCACAGCAAATCCCTGCAGGATTTCGTCGGCGCCCTCGCCCAGCAGATGGATGCCAACCACCTTTTCATCCTCACCAGCACAAACCATCTTGAACAGGCTGCGTACCTCACCCTGCCCCAGCGCCTGCAGCATCGGCCGGAAGCGGCTGTAATACGTGCTCACCTTGCCAAACCGCTTGCAGGCCACTTCCTCGCTCAGGCCGACACTGCCCAGCGGCGGATGCGCGAACACAACACTGGGGACGTTCTCGTAATCGAGCCTGGCCTCCTGATGCCCGCCCAGCACGCGATCCATCAGCCTGCGCGCGGCGGCAATCGCGACCGGCGTCAGGGTCACCCGGCCAGTAACGTCGCCAACCGCATAGATGCCCGGCACCGAGGTGTTCTGGTAATCATCAACTTCGATCTGCCCCTTCTCACCCAGCTTCACGCCAGCCTGCTCCAAGCCCAGCCCGCGTGTATTCGGGCCGCGCCCGGTGGCAAAAAGCACCGTATCGAACACGGCCTGTTCCGGGCCGTTGTGCAGCTGCGCGAGGATCTGTTGCTGCTGCCGCTGCAGTGCCTCCACCTTGCAGCCGAAGTGCAGCTCCACGCCCTGCAGGCGCAGGTTTTCTGCCAGCTGGTCCGACACTTCCGCATCGAACTTATCCAGCAGGCGCTGGCCGCGTACCAGCAAGGCAACCTCGCTCCCCAGGGCGCGCAGTACGCCGGCAAGTTCCACCGCGATATAACCGCCGCCTATCAAGGCGACCCGATCCGGCCGTGCCTGCAGCGCAAAGAAATCATCCGATACACCACCCAACTCTGCCCCCGGCAACTCGGGTTTGAGCGGATGCGCGCCAGTGGCGATGACGATGTGCTCGGCGTGGAACTGGGTGCCGTCCTCGCACTGCACCGTATGCGCATCGATCAGATGCCCGCGATTGCTGATCCGCACAACGCCGGTTTCATCCAACCGCTTCTGATAGCTGGCGTGGATATTGGCGATGTACTGCTGGCGCCGATCCAACAGGGTCGACCATGCCAACACCGGCTCAGCAGGCACATCGAAACCGATACGCCGTGCCAGCCCGATGCGCTCGGCCAGATCCGCGGCCAGCCACATCGCCTTCTTCGGCACGCAACCCACGTTGACGCAGGTGCCCCCCAACGGCGCTGGTTCCAGCATTGCCACCTTGGCCCCATACGATGCGGCGCGGAAAGCGGCAGCCAAACCGCCCGAACCGCCACCCAGCACCACCACGTCGTAGTTGCGCGCACTCATTGGAAACGCTCCACGCGATACGGCGCAGGATCGATTGCAGGCGCTTGCCCGGTTATCAAATCAGCCATCAGTTGTCCGCTCCCACTGCTCATACTGATGCCGAGCATGCCATGACCCGCCGCTAGCCAGACGTGAGCATGCAAGGGTGAGCGCCCCAGTATCGGCATGTCATCCCAGGTCATCGGCCGCCAGCCATACCAGCGCTCATGGATGACCTCGCCGATTGGCTGGCGCAGATACTGCCGCGCCGCCTGCTCCAGTGCCTGCAGACGGGTTGCATTCAAACGCCGGTCCTGTCCGGAAAATTCCATCGTGCCACCCAGACGCATCTGCTCCGCCCAGGCGATGACAAATACCGAGCGATCCTTCAGCACCACCGGCCGACTCGGCACCTGCATCGGGCAGCTGCCAGTGAGGGAGTAGCCCTTGCCTGCCTGGATCGGGATGCGCAGCCCCAACTTGGCGGCCAGCCGTGGTGACCACGCACCGGTCGCCAATACCAGTTCAGCGGCATTGCGGGTACCCCGATTGGTCTGCACGCGCACGCCCTGCCCGTGCGGTTCGAATGATTCCACCGCACAGTATTCTTCGATCAGCACGCCGCGCGCACGCAGCACCCGCCCCAGCTCGGCGGTGTAGCGGTCCGGGCGCAGACTGGCATCGCCCGGGAAACGGATCGCACCGACCACGCCATCATTGAAGGCGGGCTCAGCACGAACATAATCGCTGCCATCGATGATCTCGGTGGCGATACCAAGGTCTGCCAAAGCGCCGCATTCGGCCGCGTGGGTGTCGAAGTTGCGTTGCTCACGGAACACATTATCCAAGCCCTTTTCGGCGAACTCGCAATCCAGCTGGTAGCGCTGCACCCAATCGGCCAGACGTTGACGAGAGTCGTTCAACAATGCGGCACGCCCTTGCGCGCTGCGCAGGCAGTCCTGTCGATTGCAACGCGCAGCGAACTTCAGCAGCCAATGCCAAAGAGCAGGATCAAAACGCGGCGGAATGTACAGCGGCGCCTGCGGCGACAGCATCCAACGCAATGCGCGCATCGGCACACCCGGCGCCGCCAGCGGCGGTGCGTGACTGGGGGTGACGGTGCCGCAGTTGCCGTGTGACGTCGCGCCGCCGAGTTTGCCGGCGTCAATCACCCGCACCTGCCGTCCCGCTTCGGAAAGCGCCAACGCGGTGGCCAGGCCGGTGGCACCGGCGCCAACAACAAGAACATCGTCTTCGGGGCAATTCACCCGGCTATGTTAGTGCCGCGAATGCATCAGCGCCGCAGTGGTGGCAATTGCAAGTATGTGAACGCCCGCCACAGCCACTCCACCGGGCCGTACTGGAAACGCCGCAGCCATAGCTGGCTGAGCAGTACCTGCACCGCGAACAGGCCCACGGCAAACAGCAGCTGCGACGCACGCCCCATCTGTTCGAACCAACCCAAACCATAGCCGTAGAAAACCAGGGTGCAGACCAGCGACTGCCCCAGGTAGTTACTCAAGGCCATGCGGCCAGCCGGCGCCAGCCATTGCAGATGCCGACTCCAGCGCACGCCCCACGCGAGGTAGCCCAGGCACATCAGCAAACCGGCGACTGCAGTCAACGCGTAGGCGCCCACGCTGCGCATGGTGAATTGCCCCGGAGCGTTGTACGGCAGCACCCAAACGCCCAGCAACATCACCGCCAGGCCAATCGGCAGCAGCAACCAGCGCAAGCCGGCCCACAACCGCGGATAACGGCCTGGCTCGGCGATGGCGCCACTGCGCGCGAACCATGCGCCGATCAGGAACATACCGAGCACCTGCGGGCCGACAACCAGCAACGCCCCCAGGGAAGCGAAGACGTCACGCAGACGTTGCGCGACCGCCTGCAGGTAGCTGCCATGCCCGTACGCCTGCCGCTGTGCTTCGATTGCGTTTGCAGCGGCTGAGGCCTGCGCGCTGGCAGCATCGGCCGGTACGAACTGCATCAAGGCGCCCAGCATCAACATCAGTACAGCTGCGCCCAGATAGGCCATCGTCCCCAGCGCGGGCAACCAGCTGCGCGGCGCCTCTCGGAAGGCCAGCAATACCAAAGACAGCAGCGCGTAGGCGACCAGAATGTCACCGGACCACAACAGCAGCGCATGCAGCACGCCGATGATCAGCAAGCCCAGGCTGCGGCGCAGGTAGAAACGGGTGAAGTCACGGCCCGCAATGGCAGCCCGCTGCGCCATCACTGCGAAGCCGGCACCGAACAGCAACGAGAACAAGGTGAAGAACTTGCCTTGCACGAAGATGTAGACAAAAGCATCGGCCCAGTAATCCCGGCCCAGCCAATGCGGATCGATACCGGTGAACGACAGGTCCATCGGCCCGCTGAAGGCCTCCATGTTCATCAGCAGAATGCCGAACAGGGCAAAACCGCGCAGCACATCCAAGCTGGCAATGCGTTCATTCACTGCCACAGGCTGGAAAGCAGAAGTAGACAACGGCGACGTCCCTCGGCGACAAGTGCGCGATTAGAGCACGCAAACCAATGTAGTGCCGAGCCATGCTCGGCAGGGCTTGCCCAGCGACCTGTAGTGGGGGGCCGCGCGCCCGCCGCGGGGGGGGCAAGGCCGGCGACTGTGGTGGCGGCGGGGGCCGGGGGGGGGGGCGGCGGGGGGAAGGGGAACAGCGACA
>NZ_JBRRDW010000031.1:0-60460 GCF_056759895.1 Stenotrophomonas sp. STEN038 | reverse complement strand
AATTGAATCATTGCTTGATTAAACGTCTGCAAGATGGACAGTCATCCATTCCTGCAGGCGTCCTCACAAGATACCTGCGCATACTTTCAAAGAACTTCGAATCGGGCCTCAGCGCCTTCTTCGTAGGCTGCGACGTTTCCGTCGTAGCGAGCCGCCCATTATATGGTGGCTTTTCTGCTTCGTCAACACCTCAACCGAGGCGGTGACTTCAAGCTTTCCTTCCGCTTGCGCCTCTTGCGAGGCCCCTGCGTCGGGGGAGGTGAAGTATGTGCTTCTTTGCGGGATTTGTGAAGGGGGTGCTGGAGGTTTTTTCCAACTTTCGTTCATTGGGCCGCAGGGGGAAGCTGGGAGTGCTTTGTTTGCACCTTATTAGTGTGCGGCCCGATCAAGACATGGACCTCGCCCGACCGGTTTGAGCTTCACTTGCGCTGAAGCATCAGTACTTCGCTCTGCCCTCACCCCAACCCCTCTCCCGCAGGCGGGAGAGGGGCTTTGAGCGTCATTTGTGCGAGAGGGAGCTTTGCTCGCTTGCGCTGTCAGTTGGCTGCTACCAACAGGACACGGGCGAAGGTGCGCTTGCCCACCTGCAGCAAGCCTTCGAAGCCGGGCTGCAGCACGGTCTGTGCGTCTTCGACCACTTCGCCGTCCACCTTCACCGCACGCTCCTTGAGCTTGCGTGAGGCTTCGGAGTTGCTCGGGGTCAAGCCGGCAGCAGTCAGCAGCGCGCCGATACGCAGACCTTCGGCCGGGATGGCGACTTCCTGCAGCGGCAGCTGGGTGATGTCGCCCTGCCCCGTCACGGCGGCATTCCAACCGGCAATCGCCTGCTCGGCGGCAGCGGCGTCGTGGAAACGGGTAGTCAGCTCACGCGCCAGGCGCAGCTTGATCTCGCGCGGGTTGATGGTGCCGGCCTCGACGTCGGCACGCAATTGCTTGGCCTCGTCGATGGAGATGTCGAAGCTGAGCAGGTCGATCCAGCGCCACATCAAGGTGTCGTCCACCTTCATGGTCTTGGTGACCATGTCGATGGCCGGCTCGCTGATGCCGATGTAGTTGTTCAGCGACTTGGACATCTTGTTGACGCCGTCCAGGCCTTCCAGCAGCGGCATGGTCAGCACGATCTGCGCCTTCTGCCCGTGGTGCTCCTGCAGGCCGCGGCCCATCAGCAGGTTGAACTTCTGGTCGGTGCCGCCGAGCTCGACGTCCGCTTCCAGTGCCACCGAGTCGTAGCCCTGCACCAGCGGGTAGAGGAACTCATGGATGGCGATGGACTGCTGGGCGGCGTAGCGCTTGGCGAAATCGTCGCGCTCGAGCATGCGGGCGACGGTGTGCTGGCCAGCCAAGCGAATCATGTCGGCCGCACTCATCTTGCCGAACCACTCGGAATTGAAGCGGACTTCGGTCTTCTCGCGGTCCAGCACCTTGAACACCTGCTCTTCATAGGTGCGCGCATTGGCCAGCACGTCTTCCTTGCTGAGCGGCTTGCGGGTCAGGCTCTTGCCGGACGGGTCGCCGATCATGCCGGTGAAGTCGCCGATCAGGAAAATGACCTGATGGCCGAGGTCCTGGAACTGCCGCAGCTTGTTCAGCAATACGGTGTGGCCCAGGTGCAGATCCGGCGCGGTGGGGTCGAAGCCGGCCTTTACACGCAGTGGGCGGCCGCTTTCCAGACGCTGGCGCAGGTCTTCCACTTTGAGGATTTCGTCGGCTCCGCGACCGATCAGGGCAAGGGCTTCATCAATCGAGGACACGCTAAAACTCCCGACTTCGCAGTCAAAAACATGAATGGTGTTAAGTACAAGTTAACCACGTTAACCGATTGAAAAGCCATGCGGCTCAATGGTTTGACGCGGTATTGATAGGTGTCTATGTTACCTGCGTTTGGGCCCGCGATCCGGGTCGACCAGAGAACCGACCGATGTCCCAACCCGATCATGGCTCCGCGCGCAAACAGCGCTTCCAGGAAAGACTTCATGTCCTGCACGACAACGCCCTGCATCGGAAGTTGAAGGAACATCTGCCCGCCGCGTTCAACGAACGCTGGAACCGGCGGCATTGGATCCACGCCAGCCTGTTCGTCACCATCGGTGCATTGGCGGCCACGATCGTTCCCGGTTTTTCCAATTCCATCGACAGCAATCTGCCGTCGGCGCACTCCACGCTTGCCCTGCCCTTGCCGCCGCTGTCGCTGGCGCGGCGCGGCGAAACCCCGGGCGACAGCTGGCAGATCCAGCGGGTGGAGCGCGGCCAGACCCTGAGTGACCTGTTCGCCGCTGCTGGTGTGCCGGCCAGCACGATGCAGAAGGTGCTCGATCACCCCGGTACCCGCGATGTATTGACCAAGCTGCGCCCCGGCGCCGAAATCGCCTTCGACCTGCCGGTCAATGGCACGCTGCGCAGCATCCGCTTCGACCGCGATGGCAATCACCGCGTTGAGCTGAGCCTGCAGGGCGACCAGATCCGCGAAAAGGTCAGCGAGCGGGCAACCAGCACCCGCACTGTGGTGGCCAGTGGTGAAATCACCAGTTCGCTGTACAACGCCGCCCGCAAGGCTGGCTTGTCGCCGTCGGCCATCGCCACGATGACCGATGAAATCTTCAAGTACGACATCGACTTCTCCAAGGACCTGCAGCCGGGCGACCGCTTCAGCGTGGTGCTGGACGAAACCTGGCGCGAAGGCGAGCGCATCGACACCAGCAAGATCCTGGCGGCGACCTTCCAGACCGGCGGCAAGACCTATACCGGCTTCCGTTTTGATCGCGCCGGCAAGTCGGAGTACTTCGACCTCAATGGTCGTTCGTTGAAGAAGAGCTTCATCCGTTCGCCGATCCAGTTCGCCCGCCTGAGTTCGAACTTCGGCACCCGCCGCCATCCCATTCTCGGCACCATGCGCACCCACAAGGGCGTGGATTACGCCGCCCGCACCGGCACCCCGATCATGGCCGCCGGCGACGCGCGCGTGCAGTTCGCCGGCACCCAGCGCGGTTACGGCAACGTGGTGATCCTCGACCACGGCAGCGGTCATACCACCCTGTACGGGCATATGTCGCGGCTTGGCCCCTACCGTGCCGGGCAGCGCGTGAACCAGGGCCAGGTGATCGGCTACGTGGGCTCCACCGGCATGTCGACCGGCCCACATCTGCATTACGAATTCCGCGTCAACGGCGTGCACCGCAATCCGCTGTCGGTGACGATGCCGCCGCCGCAGCCGCTGCAGGGTGCTGATCTGGCCGCGTTCCGCGCACAGACCGCACCGGCGATGGCGCGCATCCAGGGCATGGAAGAACTGATCTACGCTGATGCCGGCGACAGCAAGCAGCCGGCGGCAACGCAGACTGCCGCAGCCGCACCGGCAGCAGGCGGCAAGCGCGGCTGAGCCAGCGCAACACCGTTGACGATACGGGCAGGGAGCTTGAAGCTTCCCTGCCCGTTTCTTTTTGGCGACCGCCATGACCTCTGTTGATCCACAGCTGCCCCTGTTCCTTGGCTTGATGTCCGGCACCAGTGCCGACGGCATCGATGCGGCGCTGGTGCAGTTTCCGCAGAGTGGCGGCTGCCGCTTCGTGCACGGTTACACGCATGCCTGGGATGGCACGACCCGCGATGCCTTGATCGCGCTGGGCCAAGGCGGTGAGCCCGCGTCGATGGATGCACTGGGGCAACTGGATGCAAGTGTTGGCATCGCCTTCGCCAGCGCTGCCAACCAGCTGTTGGAAGAAGCCGGGGTGCAGCGCGCGCAGGTGCAGGCGATCGGCTCACACGGCCAGACCATCCGTCACCGGCCGCTGAGCACCCCGGCTTTCACCTGGCAGATCGGCGATGCCAACCGTATTGCCGAGCTGACCGGCATCACCACCGTGGCCGACTTCCGCCGCCGTGATGTGGCCGCTGGCGGCCATGGCGCACCACTGATGCCGGCCTTCCACCTAGCGATGCTGGGCAGCGCCGACGAAGACCGCGCGGTGCTCAATCTCGGCGGCATCGCCAACCTCAGCCTGATTGCGCGCGATGGCAGCATCCGCGGCTTTGATACCGGCCCGGCCAATGCCTTGCTGGACGCTTGGTGCCAGCGCCATCTTGGTCATGCGTTTGATGCTGATGGGGCGTTTGCGGCCAGTGGCCAAGTGGATGCGGCGCTATTGGAGCGCTTGTTGGCCGAGCCTTGGTTTGCACTCCCGCCGCCGAAGAGCACCGGTCGCGAGCAGTTCCATCTGGAATGGGTGGAGGCGCAGCTCGGTGCAGCCTCGTTGTCACCTGCGGATGTGCAGGCGACGTTGCTGGAGCTGACGGCAGCCACGGTCGCCGCTGCGCTGCTGACGCAGTTGCCGGCTGCGCGGCGGGTGCTGGTCTGCGGCGGTGGGGTGCGCAACCCGCAGTTGCTGTCACGGTTGCAGGCGCGGCTACCGAGCGTCCTGATCGGCTCCAGTGCCGAGCACGGATTGGATCCGGATTACATGGAAGCGATGGGCTTTGCGTGGCTGGCGCAGGAAACGCTGGCTGGGCGGCCGGGCAACCTGCCCAGCGTCAGCGGCGCGCGCGGGCCGAGGATTCTGGGCGCGATTCATTTGGCGTGAGCCCCGGGGTTGTAGGAGCGGCGTAAGCCGCGAAGCTGACCCTGCGTCCACGCGACGTGCATACCCAATGCGGGATTGCCCAGCGCTGTCTACGCCGGATCCTTCAGTGACTTCGCGGCTTACGCCGCTCCTACAGGCATTTCAGGCATTGCCGGGAAGGCTTCAGCCGAGCATGGCTCGGCTCTACAGTTCTCAGATGTCGCTGCCGGTTGGTAGGGCCTGCAGGGCCTTGATGGCTTCGGAGAGGACGTCTACTTCGGGGTCTTCAAAGCCGCCACGTACGTGTTGCTCGCTGGTGAACAAACCTTGTTCCAGCAACGCCAGACAGGTTTGCTCGCGGGTCCAGCCGCGCGCCACCGACAGCCGACGAATGCGCTCCATCAGCACCGGATCGATATCCCGCAGAGTCACGTCGGCCATGTGCACCACATTGCTGTCGGTGGATCCCCCGGCGGCATCATCAACGACACCGCCGGAGGATTCAATCGGTGCGCAAGATCAACCCGCGCGCGACAGCTGGGTGGTGGCGTCGACCTCGCGTCGCAGCCACCACGCCATCAGCAGGCCTGGCATGCCAACCACCACCGATACCAGGAAGAAAATCTGCCAGCCATAGGCGTCGGCCAACACACCGGCAAACGGCCCGACAAACACCCGCCCCAAGGTCGCGAATGCCGATAGCAAGGCGTAGTGGGTGGCCGAGAAGCGTGTACCGCAGAGGCCGCTAAGCAGTGCAACAAATGCGGCCGTGCCCATGCCACCGGCGAAGTTATCCAGGCTCAACGCAAACAGCAGCAGGCCATCCATCGGCGTCGGCTGGTCCAGGTGGACGATCAGCAGGTTGAACGCTGGCACTTCAACCGTGCCCCAGGCCCCTGCCCCTTCCCGTGCCAACAGGTAGAAACCGAGATTGGAGACCAGCTGCAGCACGCCAAAACCGATCACCGCCGTCGACAGGCGCAGGCGCAGCAGGAAGAAGCCGCCGACGATGGCGCCCACAATCGTCATCAGCAGGCCGATGGTCTTATTGGCCAAACCCACTTCAGCCTGGCTGAAACCCATGCCCTTGAGCAGGAACGGGGTGGACAGGCTCAGCGCGAACGCATCGCCCACCTTGTACAGCACCACCAGTGCCAGGAACGCACCCGCGCCGCGCATGCCGAAATAGCTGCGCAGCGATGCATTGAGCGTCTCGAACTGCACCCAGCGGGTGACGCCCAGCCCCAATACCATTGCCGCCGCGATCTGGGTGACGACGAACACCAGCCGCACCCAACGATCCGCACTGTCCGGATCCAATCCGATCAGCACCAGCGCCTGATGCGCCAGCCATGCACCCAGCGCCACGCCCGCGACCAGTGCCAGGAAACCACGCAGCTCGCCGCCAGCCTTGGAAACCGGTGCCTTGAAGCGCTCCGGCAGCTGCGGCATCAACAGCAGTGCCAATACGCCGACCGCTACCGACAGGCCCGCCATGACCCGATAGACCTGCGGCCAGCTCTGCCATTGCTCGGCCCAGATCAGGGTGATGCCGCCAGACAGGACCATCGCCAGCCGGTAACCCAGCACGGTCAGCGAACCACCCAGGCCGCGCTCGGCCGGCGCCAGCAGGTCGGTGCGATAGGCGTCAATCACCACATCCAGCGTGGCCGACAAGCAGGCCACCAGCACCGCCACGGACGCAAACAACGCCAGGTTGCGCGATGGCGACAGCGTGCTCATCAAGGTCAATGCCGCGCCCAGCGCGAACAGCATCAGTACGATCCAACCGCGCCTGCGGCCGAGCAGCGGCAGATCGAAGCGGTCGATCAGTGGTGCCCACAGGAACTTGAAGGTGTAGGGGATGCCGATCAGCGACAGGAAGCCAAGCGTGACCAGGTCCAACCCGTCCACCGTCAGCCAGGCCTGCATCGCGCCACCGGTCAGCGCCAGTGGCAGGCCGGAGGCAAAACCGAGCAGCAGGATCACGAACAACCGGCGCAGGCGTTGCAGCCCGGCCGGCGGGGCCTCCACTACCGCTTCCGTCACAGGTCGTAGTCCACGGTGAACGGGGCATGGTCGGAGAAGCGCTGCCCGGTGTAGATCGAGCTGCCGCGCAGGCGCTCACGCAACCCCGGGGTGACGAACTGGTAGTCGATGCGCCAACCGACGTCGTTGGCACGGGCCGCGCCGCGGTTGCTCCACCAGGTGTAATCCTGGCCTTGCGGATGCAGCGCGCGGTAGGCATCGACCCAGCCGCGGCCGTTGGCGGTATCGGTCAACTCGGCCTGGTCGGCGCAGAAGCCGTTCATCCAGTCGCGCTCCTGCGGCAGGCAGCCGGAGTTCTTCTGGTTGGATTTCCAGTTCTTGATGTCCAGCGCGCTGCGCACGATGTTCCAGTCGCCGCACAGGACGTAGTCACGGCCGCTGGCCAGCCATTCGTCGAGGATCGGCTTGAGCCACTCCATCACCTCGTACTTGAAGCCCTGGCGTAGATCGCCCGAGGAGCCGGAGGGGATATAGAACGAGACCACGCTGAGGTTGCCGAAGCGTGCCTCGATGTAGCGGCCCTCGTCGTCGAACGGTGCCCAGCCCAGTGCGGTACGCACCTCGTCCGGCTCGCGTCGGCTCCAGATGCCTACACCGCTATAGCCCTTCTTGGTGATGGCATCGCGGTAGAAGCAGTGATGGCCATCCGGGCGGAACAGCGCGTCGGTCAGCTGCGACTCCTGCGCCTTGGTTTCCTGGATGCAGAGCACATCGGCCTGCTGGGCCAGGAACCACTCGTTGAAGCCCTTGGTGGTGGCCGAACGGATGCCGTTGGCATTGAAGCTGGTAATACGCATGAAGGACCGCTGTTGGGAAAGCTCAAGACCGGCACAGCATACCGCCCGGACCGGGGCGGCCGACAAACCGGGCCTCAGCTTTCCCCTGATAGCAGCCCGGTTCGCTGCGGGGCCCCTGTCCGGACCCGCAGCGCAGCAATTGCAAGGGCCATGCTTTACCCTAGGAGCCTCAATAGACGATAAGACAGCGTATTTACATGAGTGACCACCGTTCCCGTTTCCTGCAGCTGGCGCTGAATGCCGACGCGCTGCGTTTTGGCCAGTTCACCCTGAAGTCTGGCCGGGTAAGCCCGTATTTCTTCAACGCCGGCCGTTTTGACACCGGCCTGGCGCTGGCCCAGCTGGGCAACTGCTACGCCGACGCCATCGACGCCGCCGGTATTGCCTTCGACCAGCTGTTCGGCCCGGCCTACAAGGGCATCCCGCTGGCTACCTCGATTGCCTGCGAGTTTTCGCACCGCGGTCGCAACCTGCCGTTGACCTTCAACCGCAAGGAAGCCAAGGACCACGGCGAAGGCGGCACCCTGATCGGCGCCGACATGGCAGGCAAGCGCATCCTGATCGTCGACGACGTGATCACCGCCGGCACCGCCATCCGCGAGGCCCTGGCCATCATCCGTGAGGCCAAGGGCATCCCGGCCGGCATCGTGGTGGCACTGGACCGCCAGGAGATCGCTTCGGAAGAAGACCGCCGTTCGGCCGCCCAGGCCGTGTCCGCCGAAACCGGCATTCCGGTGATTGCCGTGGCCAATCTGGCCGACCTGCTTGCATTCGCCTCCGGGAACCCGGAACTTGTTGGCTATCGCGAACCGTTGCTGGCCTACCGTGGCCACTACGGGAGCAATCCGACAGGCTGATAGCAGGGGGCTGCCATGGTGCCGAATCCGTCCAAAACCACTGCAACGTTGTTGCTGATGCTGGCTGCGCTGGCAATGCCGGCGCTCGCCCAGAACAAGCCGTCCGATCCTGGCAAGAAGCTGTACTGCTGGGATGAGGGCGGCAAGCGCATCTGCTCGGACACCTTGCCACCGGAAGCGGTGAACAAGGCACGCGAGGAGTTCAATGCACGCAGCGGCATCCGTGGTGCCGATGTGCAGCGCGCGCTCACCGCCGAAGAACGTGCAGACGCGGCCCTGGCCAAAGCCCAACAGGAAGTGGACGCAGCGGCGGCGGACACGCGCAAGCGTACCGAGCAGGCGATGCTGTCCACGTACGCCACTGAAGATGATCTGCGCCGTGTGTTCAGCGAACGCACGGCGATTGTCGACAACAACATCAAGACCGCGGTCTTCAACGTGACCAGCCTGCGTGGCGCTTTGGCCTCCCAGCTCGCCACAGCCGGCAACAGGGAGCTGGCCGGGCAGAAGGTACCTGACAAGCAGGCCGGCGAGATCCGCCAGCGTCACAACGAGCTGCTGGCACAGCTGCGCCTGCAGACGGCATTTGAGCAGCAGCGGCAGGCGTTGGAAGTTGAAATTGCCGAGAGCCTGGCGCGATATCGCGAGCTCAAGGGGATTCCCGCGCCGGCTGCGGCAGCAGCCCCACCTGCTGCAAATGCAGCGCCAGCCAAGGGCTGAGCGGCCTAGGCGGTAGACGTCGGTTGTAGTGCCGAGCCATGCTCGGCAGCAGCTTTATCGATAAATTGTCGGATTGCGAATGAAAGCGGCCTTGGGGTCGCTTTTTTTTTAGAAGCTTCCAGTCAAAAGCTTCCCCTCATCCGCCCCTTCGGGGCACCTTCTCCCGCAGGCGGGAGAAGGGATTGGCTCCCTGCGTATGAAAGTTCGCCAGTTGCTGAAAGTCCACAGGCGGCAGAAAGCCCGCGAACTGCAGCAGAGCCACAGCAGAGCCAGCCGCAGGCCAGGACTGTCCCTTCTCCCGTTTACGGGAGAAGGTGTCCCGAAGGGGCGGATGAGGGGGCTTCTGGCTTGTGGCTTGTGGCTTTCGTTTCTGCTCCGGCACTGTTCCCACCGCAATTCCCCTCGCCTCGCCCAAAACCCCACTTTTTACGCGCCTTTTACGCCAGCCCCGCCCCAGCAGCGTCGATCGTTTACGCCCCTCAGGCGGACGATAGCGGCCTGATCGGGGTGATCAGACTTGTCGTTCGCGCCTGCCTGCCGCCCTACCCGTCCACCGACGCGTACTCCGGCAGCCCCGGCCGCGTCCTGATCCTGATTCGAGGTTTCCATGCCCGGCTGGCTTGCTCTGTTGTGCGGTGTAGTGGTGCTGATCGCCGCTGCCTACCTGTTGTACGCGGTCCTACGACCTGAGTCGTTCTGAGGAGTGCCGTCGTGATTGAACCCATCCTCATCATTCTGGCCAGTCTGGCGCTGGCCTGGCCGCTCGGCCTGTACCTGGCGCGGCTGATGCGCGGTACGCCGATGCGTATCGACGTCCTCTTCCATTGGATCGAAAAACCGCTGTACCGCGTGCTCGGCGTTGATCCCAAGCATTCCATGTCCTGGCGCGGCTATGTGGTCGCCTTCCTGCTCAGCAACCTGGTGTTGGCAGTGCTGACCCAGGCGGTGTTCATGACCCAGGCCTGGTTGCCGTTGAACCCGGACAACATCCCCAACATGCGTTGGGACACCGCCTTCCACACCATGGTCTCGTTCCTGACCAACACCAACCAACAGCACTACAGCGGCCAGGCGCAGCTGTCCTACTTCTCGCAGATGACCGGCATCACCGGCCTGCAGGTGATCACACCGATGATGGGCCTGGCACTTGCGGTGGCAACGCTGCGTGCCTTGTTCATGAAACCGGCAACAAACGACACCGGCAATGCACCGGTGCGCGTCACCGTAGGCAACTACTACGCCGACGTGGTGCGTCTGTGCCTGCGCTTTCTGCTGCCGCTGTGCCTGCTGTGGACGCTGCTGCTGAACTGGCAGGGCGTGCCCTCCACGCTGGCCGCTGGCCCGCAGGCGACGCCGATCGATGCCAGTGCCGGCATGGAAACGCAGAAGATCCCGCTCGGCCCGGTCGCAGCAATGGTCGCGGCCAAGCAGCTCGGTGCCAATGGCGGCGGCTGGTACGGCCCTAACAGCGCCTTCCCGCTGGAAAACCCGACGCCATTGTCGAATGCGCTGGAACTGATCGGCATCCTGCTGATTCCGATGGCCATCATCTGCATGCTCGGCGCCTTCACCGGCCGGCGTCGCTTTGGCGCCTTGGTATTTGGCTGCATGCTGACCATGTCGGTCATCACCACCAGCGCCAGCCTGTGGCTGGAAGGTCACAGCGCCAGCGCCGCCAGTGCGCTGCTGATGGAAGGCAAGGAAGCCCGCTTCGGCGCCGATGGCACAGCGCTGTGGTCGTCCATCACCACCCAGGTGCAGAACGGCTCGGTCAACGGTATGCATGATTCGTTGAGCCCGCTCGGCGGCATGATGCCCATCGTCAACATGCTGGTCAGCGCGATCTGGGGCGGCATTGGCTGCGGCATCCAGCAGTTCCTGGTCTATCTGATGATGGCGGTGTTCCTGGCCGGCTTGATGACCGGACGCACACCCGAACTGCTCGGCCGCAAGCTGGAAACGCCACAGGTGCGCCTGCTCGCGGTACTGGTGCTGCTGCAGCCGATCACCCTGCTTGGCCTGACCGCGCTGACCCTGGCCATCCCCGGCCTGGCAGGCACCTCCAATCCTGGTTTCCATGGCATCAGCCAGGTGTTCTACGAGTTCACTTCAGCCTATGCCAACAACGGCTCCGGCTTTGAAGGGCTGGCCGACAACACCGTCTGGTGGAACCTGAGCTGTGCGCTGGTGTTGGCGTTGGGCCGGTTCCCGATCCTGATCATCCCGCTGATCATCGCCACCCAGCTCGCAGCCAAACGGCAGGTGCCGCAAAGCGCCGGCAGCCTGCAGATTGAAACCCCGACCTTCGCATTGACGCTTATCTGCGTGGTCATCGTCCTTACCGTGCTGCAGTTCCTGCCAGCGCTGGTGCTTGGCCCGGTGGCCGAACACCTGAGCCTGCTTGCCCTGCAGGGAGCTCCGTCGCCGTGAACGCCCCCATGAACCGCTCTACTTCTCCCGCGGCATCGCGCCGCCCCGCCCTGCTTGATGCGGCCGGCCTGCGCCGTGCGCTGATCGACTCGGTACGCAAGCTGTCGCCGTTGCACCTGCTGCACAACCCGGTGATGGCGGTGGTGATGGTCGGCACCGTGCTGGCGCTGATCGTCACTCTCAGCGGCACTGCGCCGCTGGGCTTCGGCCTGGCCGTTACCGCGATCCTGCTGGTGACGGTGTTGTTCGGCAATTTCGCCGAAGCCGTGGCCGAAGCACGTGGTCGTGGCCAGGCCGCGTCGCTGCGACGTGCCCGTCAGGACCTGGTCGCACGGCGAGTCGCCACGCCGTTGCAGGGTGCTGCCGAAAGCCGTGTGCCGGCTGCCGAGCTGCGCCCGGGTGAGTATGTGATCGTCAGTGCCGGCGAGTTCGTGCCGGCCGATGGCGAGATCGTGCGTGGCCTGGCCACCATCAACGAAGCTGCCGTCACTGGCGAATCGGCACCGGTACTGCGCGAGGCCGACACCGACCGTTCCGGCGTGATCGGCGGCACCAAGGTGCTGTCCGATGAGATCGTGGTACGGGTCAGTGCCGAGCCGGGCCATAGCTTCCTGGACCGCATGATTGCGCTGGTCGAAGGTGCCAACCGGCAGAAGACGCCGAACGAAATCGCGCTGACCCTGTTGCTGGCGGCAATGTCGCTGACCTTCCTGGTGGTGGTGGCAACGCTGCCGGCGATTGCAGGCTTTGTCGGCGTCAGCGTGGATCCGCTACTGCTGATCGCCCTGCTGGTGTGTCTGATCCCGACCACCATCGGCGGCCTGCTGCCAGCCATCGGCATCGCCGGCATGAACCGTGCGCTGTCAGCCAATGTGCTGGCCAAATCCGGCAAGGCCGTGGAAGTAGCCGGCGACGTCGACGTGCTGTTGCTGGACAAGACCGGCACCATCACCTACGGCGACCGTCAGGCCACCCACTTCCATCCGCTGGCCGGCATCGACGCCGCACAGCTGCGCGAAGCCTCGCTGCTGTCCTCACTCGCCGACCCGACTCCGGAAGGCAAATCCATCGTGCGTCTGTCCCGCGAGCAGGGTTGCACCACCGCCGAGCCGGAAAAAGCGGAGTACCTGTCCTTCACCGCACAAACCCGCATGTCCGGCGTCGACCTGGACAACGGTCGCAGCATCCGCAAGGGCGCCGCCGATGCCATCACCGCGCATGTACTGGCGCTGGGTGGAACGGTGCCGAACGAGCTGCAGGCGCGGGTCGACCAGGTTGCCCGTGGCGGTGCCACCCCGCTGGTGGTCAGCGAAGGCCGGCATGTGCTCGGCGTGGTGGAACTCGCCGACGTGGTCAAGCACGGTATGCGCGAAAAGTTCGCCCAGCTGCGGGCAATGGGCATCCGCACGGTGATGATCACCGGTGACAATCCGCTCACCGCTGCCGCCATTGCCGCCGAAGCCGGTGTTGATGACTACATCGCGCAGGCACGGCCGGAAGACAAACTGGCACGTATCCGCGCCGAGCAGGCCGGTGGCCGACTGGTGGCAATGGTCGGCGACGGCACCAACGACGCGCCGGCACTGGCCCAGGCCGATATTGGTCTGGCGATGAACTCCGGTACGCAGGCGGCCAAGGAGGCCGGCAACATGGTCGATCTGGACTCGGATCCGGCCAAGCTGCTGGCAGTGGTGGAAGTCGGCAAGCAACAGCTGATCACCCGGGGCGCGCTGACGACCTTCTCGCTGGCCAATGACGTCTCCAAGTACTTCGCGATCCTGCCAGCACTGTTCGCCGCCAGCATTCCGTCGATGGCAGCCTTGAATGTGATGCAGCTGTCGAGCCCGCGCAATGCGGTGCTGGCGGCGCTGATCTTCAATGCCTTGGTGATCCCGGCCCTGATTCCGCTGGCCCTACGTGGCGTGCGCTTCCGTCCGGCCACCGCCACCGCACTGCTGCGGCGGAACATGCTGGTGTACGGCCTCGGCGGCGTGTTGCTGCCATTTGCGGCCATCAAGGCCATCGACCTCCTGCTTGCTCTGGTATTTGGCGCATGAACACCTCCAACACTTCCTCCCGTCGTTCCGGCAACCCGCTGTGGCGGCCGGCCATTGGTCTGTCCCTGTTCGGCCTGCTCGGCACCGGCCTGGTCTATGCGGTGCTGGCGACCGGCATCTCCGGTTCGCTGTTTCCGGCGCAGGCTGACGGCAGCCTGATCCGCGATGCCGACGGACAGGTGCGTGGCTCGCTGTATCTGGCGCAGCCGTTCACTGGCGATGGCTACTTCCAGACGCGTCCTTCGGCTGCCAACTACGATCCGATGGCCGCGGCCGGCAGCAACATGGCGCGCAGCAATCCAGACCTGGTCAAGCGCGTCAGCGAAGCCACTGCTGCCGCCGCAGCGCGCGAGAAGATTGATCCGGCCACCGTGCCGGGCGATCTGGTCACGCAGTCGGCCAGCGGCTTGGACCCGGAACTGTCACCGGCTGCCGTACAGGTGCAGGTGGCACGCGTAGCCGCTGCACGTGGTTTGCCGCTGGCACAGGTGCAGGCACTGGTTGATGCACAGCTGCAGGACCGCCAATGGGGCGTGTTCGGCCAGCCACGCATCAACGTGATTGCCCTCAACCGGGCCTTGGATCAGGCCGCGCATGCGCCGTGATGTCGGCCGCACCAGCAACAGCGCACAATCGTGGCCATGAACGACTCCCGTAGCCGCCAGGCCGATGCCTTGGCCGAGGCCCTGCAACGCGATGCCGGTGGCAAGCTGACCGTCTTCCTCGGCGCCGCACCGGGCGTGGGCAAGACCTTCAGCATGCTCACCCGCGCCCAGGAACAGCTGCGGCGCGGTGTGGATGTGGCGGCGGCCGTGGTTGAAACCCACGGCCGCAACGACACCGCCGCCCTGCTCGATGGCCTGCCGCGCATCGCGATGAGCACGCTGGAGTATCACGGCCATCAGCTGCAGGAGATGGACCTGGATGCGGTGCTGGCCCGCAAGCCGGTACTGGTGCTGGTCGATGAGCTGGCCCATCGCAACGCTCCCGGTAGTCGTCACGAACGTCGCTGGCAGGATGTGATGGAGCTGCTCGATGCCGGTATCGACGTGTGGACCACGATCAACATCCAGCATCTGGAAAGCCTCAACGATGTGGTGATGCGTATCACCGGCGTGCGCGTCAGCGAGACCGTGCCCGACGTGGTGTTCGACCGCCTGCACGACATCGTGCTGGTCGACCTGCCGCCGCGCGAGCTGATCGAACGCCTGCAGCAAGGCAAGGTCTACGTACCGGAACAGGCGGCGCAGGCACTGCAGGCGTTCTTCTCGCCGGCCAACCTCACTGCCTTGCGGGAACTGGCGATGCAGGAAGCCGCCGACCGCGTCGACAGCAGCCTGCGCGAGACCCGCGCCGCACGCGGCGAAGGCAACCTTCCGCTGCGGCGACGGGTGGTGGTCGCCATCGATGGCGGCGGCCAGAGCGAGTATCTGGTGCGGGTGGCGCGGCGTATTGCCGAGCGCCGCGATGCGCCATGGACGGTGGTGACCGTGCAGCACCGGCGCCACGACGAAGCCACCCGCCGCGAGATCGATGATGCATTCGCACTGGCACGGCGACTGGGCGGTGATGCCGAGCTGCTGCATGGGCCGGGCATTGCCGATGCGCTGCTCGACTACGCCGCGCACAACGCGGTGTCGTCGCTGGTGCTGGGCCGTACCCGCGAACGACCATTGGCACGGTTGTTCAACCAGACCCTGACCCAGCAGTTGATCCAACGCGGCGCGCACTACGAGATCACCATCATCAGCCCCCCGCAGGCGCGCGCCAATGCACGTCGCTTCGGTTTGTCGCTGGCCCCGGACAGTTGGGGCAAGGATGCGATGACGGCGGTGCTGGCCACCGCTGGTGCCTGCCTCGCCGCATGGCTGGGCGAGCACTGGATAGGCCTGAGCGACCTTGCGATGGTGTTCATCGTCGCGGTGGTGCTGGTGGCCGCGCGCACCCGCATGAGTGCAGCGGTGCTGGCGGCGACGCTGTGCTTCCTTGCCTACAATTTCTTCTTCATCGCACCACGCTTCACCTTTGCGATCAGCGCGCGGCAAGGCGTGATCACCGTCTTTCTGTTCCTCGCCGCCGCATTAGTCGCAGGCCGCCTGGCATCACGCCTGCGCATGCAGGTGGTGGCACTGCGCGCGGCCAATCGCCATGCCAATGTGCGGCAGACGCTGGGCCGGCAACTGGTTGGTGCCACAGATAACGCGCAGGTCGCGCATGCCGGCCGCGTGGCACTGGAACAGGCGCTGGATGCACCGGCCTGGGTGCGACTGGTCGAGGACATCAGCACCAGTGGCACGGCTGCACCGGGTGACACCGATCTGGCTGCCGCCGATTGGGCGCTGCGCCATGGACAGCCGGCCGGCCGCTTCACCGATACGCTGGCCGGTGCCGGCTGGTGGTTCCTGCCGCTGCTTGACGGCGAAGCGCACGCAATAGGCGTGGCAGGCCTGCGCTTTGACCATCAGCATCCACGGCTGGCCCCGGAACAGCGCCAGCTGGTGGAAGCGATGGCCGACGACATCGCCCAGGCGGCCCTGCGCACACGGCTGGTGGCCGATCTGGAAACCGCCCATCTGCACAACGAAACCGAGCGTCTGCGCTCGGCCCTGTTGTCCTCGGTGTCGCACGACCTGCGCTCACCGCTGGCGGCGATGATCGGCTCGGCCGACAGCCTGTCCAACTACGCCGATGCGATGGATGCCAGCGACCGCCGCGCCCTGCTCGACACCATCGTGGTCGAGGGCGAACGTCTGGACCGCTACATCCAGAACCTGCTCGACATGACCCGGCTCGGCCACGACGGGCTGAAGCTCAACCGTGACTGGATCGGCGTGGACGAGCTGATCGGCTCGGCCGCACGCCGCCTGCAGCGCTACCAACCGGACGTACGCCTGCAGCTGGATATCCCAGCGGACATGGCACCGATCTGGGTGCACCCGGCGCTGGTCGAGCAGGCGGTATTTAATGTGATGGAGAACGCCGCCAAGTTCTCGCCACCGGGCGTGCCGGTGGAGGTGCGCGCGCGACAGCAGGCCAACGAGCTGCGTATCGAGGTGATCGACGCCGGCCCCGGCATCCCCGATGCCGAGCGCTCGCGCATCTTCGACATGTTCTACAGCGTGGAGCGCGGTGATCGCGGCCGCCAAGGCACGGGTCTGGGCCTGACCATCTGCCAGGGCATGATCGGCGCCCATGGCGGCAGCGTCGAAGCGCTGCCGGGACGCGACGGACGCGGTACGCTGATACGCATGACCCTGCCCCTGCTCCAGCCACACCCCGAGAGCCCGCGCGATGACGGCTGAGACGCCGGCCATTCCGCCGCCGCGCGTGCTGGTGGTCGATGACGAAGTGCAGATCCGGCGCTTTCTGGATATTTCATTGCGCGCGCAGGGTTATGCGGTCAGCCAGGCCGCCAACGGCGCCGAAGGCCTGCAGCGGCTGGCCGAGGATGGCGCCGATCTGGTGGTGCTGGATATCGGCCTACCCGACATGGAAGGCCACGACGTACTGGCAGAGCTGCGGCAATGGAGCCAGGTGCCGGTGATCATGCTCAGTGTGCGCGCCGGTGAAGCCGAAAAGGTCCGCGCCTTGGACAACGGCGCCAACGACTACGTGACCAAGCCGTTCGGCACCCAGGAGTTGATGGCGCGGGTGCGTGCGCTGCTGCGCAGCCGCAGCACCGACAGCGAAGGCCAGGTGCCGGTGTTCGATGACGGCCGCCTGCATATCGACCTGTCGCGCCGCGATGTGCGCGTGGATGGCGAGGCGATTGCATTGACCCGCAAGGAGTACGCGTTGCTGGCGTTGTTGCTGCGCAATGCCGGACGGGTAGTGACCCAGCCACAGATCCTGCAGGAAATCTGGGGACCAACGCACCGGCACGACACGCATTACCTGCGCATCCTGGTGGGACGGTTGCGGCACAAGCTGGGCGATTCGGCACTGGAGTCGCGCTATCTGTTTACCGAGCCGGGGGTTGGTTTGCGGTTTGGTGGGGCGTGAGCGGCACAGCTTGTAGGAGCGGCGTCAGCCGCGAAGCGGGTGAAACAACCGCCGCCAAGCAATCGGCGATTGCAGCCACCCTGAAGCTGAAGGTGCATTGGCTTCGCGGCTGACGCCGCTCCCACAAAAGCAAAAACGAAGAAAGGCCGCCCACGCAGCGCGCGGACGGCCTTTCGTGCAACGGCATCAATCGATCAGAAACCCAGTTCGGTCCCCGCCGGCAACACCTGCAGCAACTGCTCGCGGAACACGCCCTTGATCCGCTCCAGCGCCACTTCGTCATTGGCCTCGAAGCGCAGCACCAGCACCGGCGTGGTGTTGGAGGCGCGCACCAGACCCCAGCCATCGCTGAAGTCGGCCCGCAGGCCGTCGATCGTCGAGATGCGCGCGCCTGCGAACGGCGAGTCCTCCACCTGCGCTGCGGCCACGATCAAGGCCACCTGCGCATGCTGGGTACCTTCTTCCACTGCCACCTTCAGCTCCGGCGTGGACACCGCATCCGGCAGCTCGTTCAATACCTCGGACGGTTCTTCATCACGCTGCGCAAGAATCTCCAACAGGCGCGCCGCTGCATACAGACCATCATCAAAGCCGTACCAGCGCTCCTTGAAGAAGAAGTGGCCGCTCATCTCACCGGCCAGCTCTGCATCGGTCTCGCGCATCTTGGCCTTGACCAGTGAATGCCCGGTCTTCCACATCATCGGACTGCCACCATTGCGCAGAATGTAATCCGACAACTTGCCCGTGCACTTCACGTCGTAAATGACCATCGCGCCGGGGTTGCGGGCCAGCACATCGGCGGCGAACAGCATCAGCAGGCGGTCGGCGAAGATGATCTTGCCGTCCTTGGTAACCACGCCCAGGCGGTCGCCATCACCATCGAAGGCCACACCGAGGTCCGCGTCGAAACGCTTGACCATCTGCACCAGGTCTTCGAGGTTGTGCGGGTCACTGGGATCCGGGTGGTGGTTGGGGAAGTCGCCATCCACCTCGCAGTACAGTGGAATCACCTCGGCACCAATGGCTTCCAGCAACTGCGGCGCCACCGCGCCGGCCACGCCGTTGCCGGCATCGGCAACGATCTTGAGCGGGCGGTCCAGCTGCACATCGTCGGCAATGCGCTGCACGTAGTCGTTGATGACCTCGCGCTGCTGCAGGCTGCCTTCGCTATCGGCATGCTGCAGGCGGCCTTCCTGGATGCGCTTGTACAAGTCGGTGATGGCGTCGCCGGACAGCGTCTCGCCACCGATGACGATCTTGAAGCCGTTGTAGTCCGGCGGGTTGTGGCTGCCGGTGACCGCCACGCAGCTGCCAGCGCGCAGGTGATAGCTGGCGAAGTACACCACCGGCGTCGGGGCCATGCCGATATCGATCACATCGCAACCGGCGCGGCGCAGGCCGGTGATCAAGGCATCGGCAAGTTCCGGTCCGGACAGACGACCGTCACGGCCCACCACCACATCGCGCAGGCCCTGCGCCTGCATTTCGCTGCCGATGGCCTGACCAATGAGCGTGGCGACATTGGCATTCAACTCGGCACCAAGCACGCCGCGGATGTCGTAGGCACGGAAGATGACCGGCAGGACCGCGTCAGCGCCCGGCTCGACGCGCGCCGGCGGCGCATCATCCGCGCGCGCAGTGGCCGCGACCGGCAGCGGCTGCGGGTCCTGCTCCAGCGCTTCCTGCAGGGTCGGGCCGCCATCGTCGGCCTGTACGGTGTTCTTGCGCAGGACAGGTAGATTCGCCAAACGCTTGCGGCCCAGCAGCAACAGCAACGCGATGGCCAACAACGACAACGCCACGATGGCGCTGGTCACCACCCCAAGACCCATCAAGCCAGTGCTGGCATCCGGCAATTCGGCCACAACGCGCAGGCCGGTGTCCCCCACCGGGCGCGCCAGTACATCGGCACTGTTACCCAGATCGGTGGCGCCCTTCTGGACGATGGTGAAACTGCCCTGGCGCAGCCCGAGGAAGGCACTGCTCGGCGAATCGATGCCATCAAACACGGAGGTCAGCCGGGTCAACGGCTGACGGATGTAGATCACCGCCGGTTTGCCCTGCAACAGCACCGGTGCGGCCAGGCCCAGCCTCGGGCTGCCGCCATCGCGGACCACCAGCGCTACCGGCTGGCCGGTGGCCATGGCCTGTTCCAGCAGTGCCAGCCGCGAGTAGCCAAACGCCGCCGGGTCGGTATAAGCCTCGGCCAGGCTGGCGTCGAGAACCTGCGCGTCTTCCACGCCGGTCCACTTGTCACGTACCGCCAAAGCGACGGCGGCGGCATCGCCGCTGGCCAGCGCAACTTTCACTGGCTCCAGCGCCAGCTGCTTGCCGAACTGCGCGGTCTGGGCGGCCAATGCCTGCTGCACGCCGGTCACGGCCTGATCGCGGGATTGCTCAAGCCCGGCACTGGTACCGGACTGCATCCATTGATCTACCGCGCTCCAGCCGAACCAGCCGGCCAACAGCAGCAGCAGTACCGCCAGCAGTGGCGTTGATCGACCCAGCGCAGGACGTGGCCGCCCGCTCTCGTTCCCTTGGCTCATCGTGCGTTCCCCCTGTCAGCGCACCCCGGTGTGGCCGAATCCACCCGTTCCACGTGCACTGTCGATGAAAGTATCTACTACCTGCAACGTCACCCGTGCAATCGGCATCACCACCAACTGCGCGATCCGATCGCCCGGTTCGATGGTGAAGGCGTCGCGTCCGCGGTTCCACACACTGATCAACAGTGGCCCTTGGTAATCGGCATCGATCAGGCCCGTGCCATTTCCCAACACGATGCCGTGGCGGTGGCCCAGCCCGGAGCGCGGCAGAACCACCGCGCACAGGCCAGGATCGGCGATATGGATCGCGATGCCGCTGGGCAGCAGGGCCGCATCACCGGGCTCCAGCGTCAGCGGGGCTTCAGTCGCCGCGCGCAGGTCCATGCCGGCGCTGGCCTCGGTGGCGTAGGCCGGCAGTGGCCAGCTGTCGCCGAAGCGCGGGTCCAGCAATTTCACCTGCAAGGGCTGCAGTCCATTACTCATGCGTCCAACCTCTCGGCAATCAAATCCAGTAATTGTTCGGCCAGCTGGGTCTTGGCGGTGCCCGGGAACTCGCGCAGGCCGCCATTCCAGTAGGCCACGGCCGCGTTCTGGTCACTCTCGAAGCCATTGCCGGCGATGCCGACCTGGTTGGCGATGATCAGGTCCAGGTGCTTGTCGGCCAGCTTGCCGCGCGCGTACTTCTCCACATCGTGAGTTTCGGCGGCAAAGCCCACCACCAGCTTCAAGGCCTGCTCCTGCACGGCCACTTCGGCCAGGATGTCGGCGGTGCGCACCAGTTCCAGCGTCAGCGTCTGGGTGCCGGCGGTCTTTTTCAGCTTCTGCGGCGAGACCTGGCGCGGCGTGTAATCGGCCACGGCGGCCGCGCCAATGTAGATATCGGCCGGCAAGGCACCGAGTACGGCCTCACGCATCTGCGCGGCCGAGCGCACATCGATGCGCTGCACACCGGCCGGCGTGGCCAGCTGTACCGGTCCGCTGACCAGCACCACCTGCGCGCCCTGACGGGCGGCGGCGGCGGCCAGGGCATAGCCCATCTTGCCGCTGGAGCGGTTGCCGACGTAGCGCACCGGGTCCAGATCTTCATAGGTAGGACCGGCGCTGATCAGCACACGCATGCCGTTCAGGCGGCTTGGCTTGGCCGCTGCCTGCGGTGCCACATTGCCGGCAAGCGCAGCAATGATGGTCGCTGCCTCGCTAACCCGACCCGGGCCGGATTCGCCTTCGGCCAGCGGGCCGTCTTCCGGCCCGATCACCTGCACGCCGCGCTCGCACAGCACTGCCATGTTGGCCTGGGTGGCCGGGTGCAGCCACATGCGATGGTTCATTGCCGGGCACACGGTCAGCGGCGCGGTAGTGGCCAGGCATAGCGTGGTCACCAGATCGTCGGCATTGCCGTGCGCCAACCGCGCCAGCAGGTCGGCCGTGGCCGGGGCGATGATGATGCGGTCGGCCCAGCGCGCCAGTTCGATATGACCCATGGCCTGCTCGGCAGCACTGTCCCACAGCGTGGTGCGGGTGGGATGGCCGGACAGCGCCTGGAAGCTCAGCGGGGTGACGAACTGCTGCGCACCAGCCGTCATCGCCACCTGCACGGTGGCGCCGGCATCACGCAGCCTACGCACCAGCTCCAGCGACTTGTATGCAGCGATGCCGCCGCCGACGCATAGCAGCAGCTTCTGTCCTTCCAAGGGGCGGGAAGTGGGGGAAACGCTGGTCACGGATGGGGATTCCTAGGTACAGAAGAAGGGTTAGCTTAACCGAAGGCTTTGTTACGCCTGATCCAGTTTTTGGCAAATGGCGGTGAATCTGCCACTCATGCATATCCGTGATTGGCCCAGCGCTGAACGCCCGCGCGAAAAATTATTGGCACGTGGTGCGGCCGCACTTTCCGATGCGGAACTGCTGGCGATTTTCCTCGGTTCGGGCCTGCGCGGGCGTGATGCGGTGCAGACCGCGCGCGAACTGTTGCAGGCGTACGGCCCATTGCGGGCGCTGTTGGACCGCAGCGCCCCGCAACTGGCCAAACTGCCCGGACTGGGCCCGGCGCGTGCCTGCCAGCTCAGCGCCGCGCTGGAACTGGGCCGGCGCCATCTGGCCGCCGGGCTGGAGCGCGGCGATGCACTGACCGACCCGGCCGCCGCCGGCCGCTACTTCGCCCAGCGCCTGCGCCACCGGCCGCAGGAGGTGTTCGCCGTGCTGTTCATGGACAATCGCCATCGTGCCTTGGCCTTTGAAGAGTTATCCACAGGAACGGTAGACAGCGCCGAGGTGCATCCGCGTGAAGTCGTCCGCCAAGCCTTGGCACACAACGCTGCGGCGGTAATCGTCGGGCACAACCACCCGTCCGGGAACCCTGAACCGTCGGCGGCAGACCGCGCCATCACCACGCGGCTGCAGCAGGCCTTGGCGCTGGTGGATATCCGCCTGCTCGACCACTTCGTGATCGGTGACGGCACGCCGGTGTCGCTGGCCGCGCGGGGCTGGGTCTGAACCGCTCAGCCTGAACCACCCTCCGCCTACCCCGGCCCCCAAAACCGCCTAGTCGGGCACCGGGATCCCCTTGACCGCTGGCCGACGCGGTTTTTCCGTTTTTTTGACATTGCTGACCCCAGCTGGCGTGCCGCGGGCGGCCTTGCCGCAGGTCAGGTAAAATGGTCAGTTCCGCGCTTCAAGCAGAATAGTCACGTGAAAGCCCAACTCCGCGCCCTCATCGGCCAAGGCATCGAAGCCTTGCGCGCCAACGGCACTTTGCCTGCCGACACCCTGCCGCCGGATTTCGTGGTCGAGCGACCCAAGACCCGCGAACACGGTGATTTCGCCACCAACGCCGCCATGCTGCTGGCCAAGGCCGCGCGCAGCAATCCGCGCGCCGTCGCGCAGGCGTTGGTTGACGCGTTGCCGGCCAGCGACGACATCGTCAATGTCGAGATCGCTGGCCCTGGCTTCATCAACTTCAAACTCTCGCCGGTGGCCTACCAGCGCGAAGTGGTCAGCGTGCTGAAGGAAGCCGAAGACTACGGCCGCAACCTGAGTGGCAATGGCCGCAGCGTCGGTGTCGAATACGTGTCGGCCAACCCGACCGGCCCGCTGCATGTCGGCCACGGCCGCGCCGGTGTGATCGGCGATTGCATTGCGCGCGTACTGGAAGTCAACGGCTGGAACGCCAAGCGCGAGTTCTATTACAACGACGCAGGCGTGCAGATCGAAAACCTGGCCAAGTCGGTGCAGGCGCGTGCGCGTGGCTTCAAGCCGGGCGACGCGCAGTGGCCGGCCGAAGCCTATAACGGTGAATACATCGGCGACGTGGCCAAGGCCTACCTGCTCGGTGAGACGGTGGACCTGGAAGGCAGCCAGATCGTCGGTGCCAAGGATGCCGAGAACCTGGAGGAAGTCCGCCGTTTCGCCGTTGCCTACCTGCGCAACGAGCAGAACCTGGACCTGGCCGCATTCGGCGTGGATTTCGACATCTACTTCCTGGAAAGCTCGCTGTACAAGGACGGCAAGGTTGCCGAAACCGTGCAGCAGCTGATCAGCTCCGGCCACACCTACGAGGAAGGCGGCGCGTTGTGGCTGCGCTCCACCGATTTTGGTGACGACAAGGACCGCGTGATGCGCAAGTCCGACGGCACCTTCACCTACTTCCTGCCAGACGTGGCCTACCACCTGAGCAAGTGGCAGCGCGGTTACGAACGTGCCATCACCGAACTGGGCGCCGACCACCACGGCTCGCTGGCGCGCGTGCGCGCCGGCCTGCAGGCACTGAACCTGGGCATTCCCAAGGGCTGGCCGGAATACGTGCTGCACCAGATGGTGACGGTGATGCGCGGCGGTGAGGAAGTGAAGCTGTCCAAGCGTGCCGGCAGCTACCTGACCCTGCGCGACCTGATCGAGGAAGTGGGCAGCGATGCGGTGCGTTGGTTCCTGATCGCGCGCAAGCCCGACTCGCAGTTGACCTTCGACATCGACCTGGCCCGCCAGCAGAGCAGCGACAACCCGGTGTTCTACGTGCAGTACGCGCATGCCCGCGTCTGCTCGCTGCTGCGCCAGGCGCAGGAGAAGGGCCTGGACTACAAGCAGGCCGAAGGCCTGGCTGCACTGTCGCGGCTCGGCGACGACGCCTCGCTGGAACTGATGAACGAAATCTCGCGCTACCCGGAAGTGGTGGAAGCGGCCGGCATCGCGCTGGAACCGCACCAGATCGCGCAGTACCTGCGTGAATTGGCACACGCTTTCCACACGTGGTATCACGGCACCCCCGTGCTGGTGGATGATGCAGTCGAGCGCAACGCCAAGCTCACCTTGGCCAGCGCCGCACGGCAGACCCTGGCCAATGGCCTGAGCATCCTGGGCGTCAGTGCCCCGGAAAAGATGTAAACACCTGGAGACGCAGTAGACATGGCAGCACGACGCGGCAAAACCCAAGCCCGGCGCAACAACGACAATGGCACGCCCGGCTGGGTGTGGCTGGTTGCCGGCGTGGCGATTGCGGCGGTGGTGTTCCTGGCGGCGCCGAACCTGTTCAAGAAGGACGGCGACGGTTTCCTGCGCGTAGGCCCGCAACCCAACCCGGACGCACAGCCGGCACCGGTCGCTGACGCCGACGTCGACGCCGGGGTGGAATCGAACAAGCCAGCCACGCCTGCCGGTGCCAAGCCGGAGGAAAAGCCAGCCACCCAGTACGACTTCTACACCCTGCTGCCAGGCACCGAAGTACAAATGTCCGACGCCGAGTTGGCAGCAAGTGCCAAGGCCGAGGAACAGCGTCGTGCAGCTGCTGCACGCGCGACTGCGGCCGCAACGCCGGCCACCCCGCCGACCGATGCCCAGCGTGCGCAGGCTGCGCTGGAAGGGCGTCCGTTGCCGGCACCGGTGAGCGAGACCACCCGCCAGCCGGCACCGATCAGCGAAACCGCTGCGCGCCCGACGCAGGTTGCCAGCGTTGCTCCGGCAGCTACGGCCACGGCTCCCAAGCCGGCGCCTGCCACGGCAACTCCTGCTCCGGCAGCGACGGTTGCAACTGCCGCCCCGGCAGCAGCGACCGAGAACGTGCGCTACATCCTGCAGGCGGGTGCATTTGGTGCTTCGGGTGATGCCGAATCGACCAAGGCCAAACTGGCGATGATGGGTTTGGCGGCGCGCGTGGAATCGGCACAGATCAACGGCAACACCGTGTACCGCGTGCGCATGGGCCCGTATGGCACCGCCAGCGAACTGGCAGAAGCCAAGGCCAAGCTCAACGGCACTGGCTTGCAGGCCATGGCGATCAAGGCGCAGTGAAGTCGCCTACGGCGGCTTCACCCCAAAGTTTGTGAAACAAACTTTGGGCCCCGTGCCCGTTACATCCAAAACCCTGCGCCTGTCGGCGCGCCCCCTTGACTCAAGGAGGCTATTGGGGCGGACAGATCGCTAGTGGAACTTCAGGAGTATTTGAGCCCCGATATCGGTTGATGTCGGGGTTTTTGTTTGTGCCGTTGCAGTCCTGGTACGTGCAGCGCACCTGAGGCTTTGAGTGCGCGTTTGCTCGATAGTTGGTTCCCTTTGCGCCGTTGATTTCCCTGCAAAGAGCACCCCTCCCCAACCCTCCCCTGCGCCTGCGGCGCAAGGGAGGGAGCTGATTGTGCGATCGGTCAGGTCGCGGCGACGCAAAGCGAAGCCGCGCGGTGCCCCCTCCCTTGCGCCGCAGGCGCAGGGGAGGGTTGGGGAGGGGAGCTTTGGCTTTGAGCTTTGAGCTTTGAGCTTTAGCTTTAGCTTTAGCTTTAGCCCTTCTCCCGCCTGCGGGAGAAGGGTTGGGATGAGGGCAGCTTTGGCTTTGCAGTTGTCTTGGCTTTTGACGTTGGTCACCGCTTTTCACCCCCGGCCATACTCCCAGCCGCCCCACAGTGCGAAAATCAACATCCCCCGCCCCAAGGATTCCGCAATGTCCAAGACCGCCCTGATCACCGGCGCCACCTCTGGCTTCGGCGCCGCCGCTGTCCGCCGCTTTGCTGCGGCCGGCTGGAAAGTGATCGCCACCGGTCGTCGTGCCGAGCGCCTGCAGCCGCTGGTTGAAGAATTCGGCGCCGACAAGATCCACGCCGCCGCCTTCGACATCCGCGATGCCGCCGCAATGGAGGCCGCACTCGCCGCGTTGCCGCCGGCCTTCCGCGACATCGACCTGCTGGTCAACAACGCCGGCCTCGCCCAAGGCACCGCTGCGGCCCAGCACGCCAGCCTGGAAGACTGGCGCACCATGATCGACACCAACATCACCGCGCTGGTGACCCTCACCCATCACCTGCTGCCGAAGCTGGTAGAGCGCCGTGGCGCGATCATCAACATCAGCTCCACCGCCGCGCTCTACCCGTATCCGGGCGGCAATGCCTATGGCGGCACCAAGGCCTTCGTCAGCCAGTTCTCGCTGGGCCTGCGCTCGGACCTGCACGGCACTGGCGTACGCGTGACCGCGATCGAACCGGGCATGGCCGAAACCGAATTCACCCTGGTGCGTACGCACGGCAACCAGGCCGCATCCGATCAGCTGTACGGCGGCGCCAGCCCGATGACTGCCGAAGACATCGCCGAGCAGATCTTCTGGGTGGCGACGCTGCCCGAACACCTCAACGTCAATCGCATCGAGTTGATGCCGGTAAGTCAGTCGTTTGCGGGCTTCCAGGTCGCACGCAACGCCTGATCGCACGAAGCGCAGCCTTTGGCTGCGCCTTCGCGGAGACTCAGTCCAGCCAGCCGTCACGCTCGCTGTGCAGGATGCGGCCATCGATGCCGCTCATGCGGACTTCAACACGCTGGTTGCGGGCATTGCGTGCTTCCAGCTTCCAGGTGGCGCCATCGCGCTCCAGCGAGTGGATCTCGCGCAGGCCTGCGGCGCCAGCCCGGGCCAGGATCTGCTCGCTGCCCAGCAGGGCGCGGCCGTCGTGCTCGTCGAAGATCTCACCGGTCGCCGGGTCCACCCACACCTCGGCGAAGCGGCCATCAGCGCGTGCGACATCGGCTTCCCACAGGCCGTCGTCCTTCTCGATCTCGTGGATATGGGTGTAGCCGGCGGCACGCAGCTTCTGCTCGACCTCGGCCATGCCCAGCGACTTGGTCTGTGCATGGGCGCTGGTGCTCAATGCCGCGGCAATGGCGGCGGTGGCGAACAATGACTTCAACATGGGGGAGTTCCTTGAGTGCTGCCGGATCAGCCCGGCCCGGACAGTCTCCGCCGCCTGTCTAACAGCACCCTAGCCAGCGCTGTTAGTCGATTGTTAGCCAGGCGCGCTATCAATAACGCATGTTTTCCTACCGCACCCTTGTCGCCCTCGCTGGCCTGTCCTTGCTGACGGCAGGCACGCCGCTGGCCATCGCCCACGGCCAGGACGCCGCACAGCAGACCGCGCGCCAGGCCTTGAAGCAGGGCCGCTACGTGCCGCTGGAAAACATCGTGCGCGACGCGCTGAAGCGACATCCGGGCAAGCTGCTGGAAGTGGAACTCGACGACGGCATCTACGAAGTGGAAATCCTGCGTGCAGACGGCGTGGTCATCGAGCTCGACTATGATGCCCGCAGCGGCGCCCTGCTGAAGACCGAACTGGACGATTGATGCGGATCCTGTTGGCCGAAGATGACCTTGAACTGGCCAGCCGCCTGCAACCCTTGCTGGAGCAGGCCGGCTACGTGGTCAGCCACGTCAGCGACGGCCGTGAAGCCGAGGAACTCGGCCAGATCGAGGAACTGCAGGCAGCCATCGTCGACCTTGGCCTGCCGGGACTGGATGGGCTCAGCGTGATCGAGCGCTGGCGTGGCAATGGCCGCGACTTCCCGGTGCTGGTGCTGACCGCGCGCGGGCGCTGGCACGACAAGCTGGCCGGCTTCGATGCCGGTGCCGATGACTACCTGACCAAACCCTTCCAGGCCGATGAGCTGATCCTGCGGCTGCGGGCGCTGATCCGCCGCAGCAATGGCCACGCCAGCGCGCAGCTGAGCTGTGGGCCGTTGCAGCTGGAGATCAATGCCGGGCGCTTCCTGCTGGAAGGACAGCCGCTGTCACTGAGTCCACAGGAATTCCGCCTGCTCAGCTATTTCATCCACCATCCCGGCAGCGTCGTCAGCCGCGAGCGGCTGGGCGAGCAGGTCTTCGACGGTGGCCATGATCCCGATTCCAATGCGCTGGATGTACTGTTGGGACGGCTGCGGCGCAAGCTTGGCGTGGACATGATCCAGACCGTACGTGGCCAGGGTTGGCGCTTGGTCGCGCCTGCATGAAGGCGCTTTCGCTGCGCGCGCGCCTGCTGCTTGCCGGCGGTCTCGGCCTGGTGTTGGTATCGGTGCTGGCCGGTGTACTGCTGGGGCGCTTGTTCGAACAGGCCGCGCGCGACAACCTGGACACGCAGCTGGAGCAGGACCTGCTGACCGTACTGGCACAGGCCGAGATCGATGCCAGCGGCAAGCTCGCACTGCGCCAGGAACCCAACGATGCGCGCTTCCAACGCGTGTTCTCCGGCGCGTACTGGCAGATCGCCGCAACCGATGGGCAAGTGCTGCTGCAATCACGCTCTTTGTGGGACGAGAGCCTGCTCCCACCTATTCCAAAGGTTCCCACCCAGGCAAGCGGCGTGGATTTCAGCGGCCCACTGCAGCAGCCCTTGCGAGGTCTGACCCAACAGGTGCGTTTGCCGCGCAGCCAAGCACCATTGCAAGTCACCGTCGCCAGCGACCGCAGCCAGTTGGATGCTGATGTCGCCCGCTTCCGCCAGCGTTCGGCGCTGGCGATGGCGGTGTTGATCGCTGCGTGGCTGGCGGTGCTGGTCAGCCAGGTGCAGTTCGGCCTGCGTCCGTTACACGCGCTCGGCAAACGTGTCGAGCAGGTGCGCCACGGCGATACCGCACAGATCAGCAGCGAGGGGCTGGGGCGCGAAGTAGCGCCGCTGGCCGATGAACTCAATGCCCTGCTGGCCCACCACCAGCGTATGGTCAGCCGTGCGCGCAGCAGCGCGCAGGATCTGGCGCATGCGCTCAAGACACCGCTGAGCGTGTTGCATGCCGAAGCCGATGGCAGCGGCGAGCACTGGCGACAAACCCTGCGCGAGCAAAGCCGGCGCATGCAGGCAAGCATTGATCGCTACCTGGCCGCTGGCATGGCCGCGGACCGGCATCAACGCAGCGCAGTCGCGCCAGTCGCGCAATCGCTGTGCCGACTGATGCAGCGTGTTCACGGCGAGCGCAACATCCGTTTCGTCGCCGACGATATCGATGCGCAGCTGTGCTTTGCCGGCGCGGCAGCCGATCTCGAGGAAATGCTCGGCAATCTGCTCGACAACGCTGGCCGCTGGGCGGCGCATGAAGTGCGTATCCAGGCGCGTGCAGACAATCAGCAGGTACTGATCGACATCATCGACGACGGCCCGGGCTTGGCCGAGGAAGCGCTGCAACAGGTGCTGCAACGTGGCGTACGTCTGGACGAGCGTGATGGCAGCAGCGGGCTTGGACTGGCGATAGTCGGCGACATTGTCGACAGCTATGGCGGCAGCTTGACCCTGCGCAATACCGGCAGCGGGCTGTGCGCCAGCCTGCAGCTGCCACGGACCTGAGCGCACATCGAATCAATCCGCCAAAGAAAACGCCGCGCAGGCAAGCCGGCGCGGCGTTCGCTGTTTCCCTGCATGGGCTGTTGGATCAGCCCAGCGGTTCGTCCGACAGGTAGGTATAACCGGTCAGGCCCGCTTCCAGCGCGGCATCCAGTTCTGCGGCGCGCTCTGCCGACAAATCAGCAGCAGCCACGCGCTCACGGTAGGCCGTGCGCAGGTCGGCCAGGCTGTAGCCGACGTAGTCCAGCATCACGTCGGTGGTGTCACCGCGACGCTGCTGGGTGATCACGTAGCCGTCGTCTTCCACCACTACTTCCACGGCATCGGTATCGCCGAACAGGTTGTGGATATCGCCGAGGATTTCCTGGTAGGCACCGACCAGGAAGAAGCCGATGCGGTAACTCTCGCCATGGCGAACGGCGTGCAGTGGCAGCGAGCTGTCCAGGCTTTCGTTCTCGACGTAGGTCTTGACCATGCCATCGGAATCGCAGGTCATGTCGGCGATCACGCCGCGACGCTCGGGGCGCTCGTTCAAGCGCTCGATCGGCACGATCGGGAACACCTGGTCGATCGCCCATGCATCCGGGATCGATTCGAACACGCTGAAGTTGACGAAGTACTTGTCGACCAGGCGGTCGTTCAATTCGTCCAGCGCCGGGCGATGGCTCTTTTCGTCATAGCTCAGGCGTGCACGCACGCCGTTGGCGATGGCGTAGAACAGGTCGTCGATGCGCGCACGCTGCGGCAGGTCGATCTGGCCCAGTGCATAGGCGCTCAAGCCTTCGGCATGGAAATGCTGGGCTTCCTGGAACAGTTCCACCGCCGGGCGCTGGTCGAGTTCCTCGTGGATCTCGCGCAGGTGACGGATCGCCGCCGGCTCGTCGTCATGCGCTTCGGGCACGCGGCCTTCGGCTGCCTGCTCCACTTCCGACACGTTGGCGATCAGCACGGCGTGGTGCGCGGTCATTGCGCGGCCGCACTCGGTGATGATGCGTGGCGGGGTCAGGCCATGCGCTTCGCAGGCCTCGGCCAGCGGCTGCACGATGTTGCTGGCGTAGGCGTTCAGGCCGTAGTTGATCGAGCAATAGCTGCGCGAACGGGTGCCCTCGTAGTCGATGCCCAGCCCGCCGCCGACATCGACGTGGCTGATTTTGGCACCCAGCTGCGACAGCTCGACGAAGTAACGGGTGGCCTCGCGCATGCCGTTGGCGATGTCGCGGACGTTGCTGATCTGGCTGCCCATGTGGAAATGCAGCAGGTTCAGGCAATCGGCGTACTCGGTGTCACGCAGGGCCTTCCACAGGTCCAGCAGCTGGCGCGGGGACAAGCCGAACTTGGCCTTGTCGCCGCCGCTGTTCTGCCACTTGCCGGCGCCCAGCGAGGCCAGGCGCATGCGCACGCCGAGGCCAGGCATCACGTCCAGCGCCTTGGATTCCTCCAGCACCAGCTTCAGCTCGGACGGCTTCTCGATGACGATATAGGTCTGCAGGCCGAGCTTGCGGCCGATCAGGGCCAGGCGGATGTACTCGCGGTCCTTGTAGCCGTTGCAGACGATCAGTCCGCCCGGCCGGCTCAGCGCCAGCACTGCCATCAGCTCCGGCTTGGAGCCGGCTTCCAGGCCGAAGCCCTCGCCGTGGTGGCTGGCCAGGGTGCCGGCCACGCCACGGTGCTGGTTCACCTTGATCGGGTAGACCGCGGTATAGCCGCCGGCGTAGTCCCAGTCGGACTGGGCCTGGGCGAACGCCGCCTGCAGCTTGCCCAGGCGCTGGCCGAGGATGTCCGGGAAACGCACCAGCAACGGCAGTTTGGCGCCGGCGGCACGCGCCGAATCGACAACCTGCGGCAACGACACCGCCGCGCCTTCGGCGCCAACGGGACGGACCACCAGGTGGCCTGCGGTATCGACGTCGAAATACCCGTCGGACCAGTGCGGAATCGAATAGGTCTTGCGGGCCTGTTCGAGGGACCAATCGCTCATCGGCGTAGCAACTCTCAGCTGTGGATAAATAAGGACGCGCATTCTAACGCTAGCGGGGCAAGGGTCCGTTACAATCCGCGCCCGCGCCTTTCCCCCAGCCTGACTGACCAGCCTGACTGAATCGGGGTTCAGGACCAGATTACGGGTGAAACCCTGCTGTGGCAGGCTCACCGCTGCCCTCATCCGCCCCTTTGGGGGCACCTTCTCCCGCCCGCGGGAGAAGGGAAAAGTCCATTGCACCCAGGAATCATCATGACCTCCAACGAAAACTGGTTCATCGAACACTTCCAGCCGACCGGTTCGGCTATTGGTTTCCGCATCACCGGCAAGCTGGACGAGGTGCAGTCGCCGTTCCAGAAGATCGAGATCTACGACAGCACCGACTGGGGCAAGTTGATGGTCATCGACGGCGCCATGATGCTGACCACCAAGGACAACTTCTTCTACCACGAGATGATCAGCCACCCGGTGCTGTTCACCCACCCGGCGCCCAAGCGCGTGGTCATCATCGGCGGCGGCGATTGCGGCACCCTGCGCGAGGTGCTCAAGCACCCGGGCGTGGAAAGCGCCACCCAGTGCGACATCGACGAGCAGGTCACCCGCATGGCCGAGAAGTACTTCCCGGAACTGTGCGAATCCAACGGTGACGCCCGCGCCGAGCTGCTGTTCGACGACGGCGTGGCCTACATGGCCAACTGCGCCCCGGGCAGCGTGGATGTGGTGATCGTCGACTCCACCGACCCGGTTGGTCCGGCCGAAGGCCTGTTCAACAAGGCCTTCTTCGAAAGCTGCTTCCGCGCCCTGAAGGACGACGGCCTGCTGGTGCAGCAGAGCGAGTCGCCGCTGGCCCTGCTGGAACTGATCAAGGACATGCGTTCGGAAATGGGCAAGGCCGGCTTCCAGTCGTTCAAGACCCTGCCGTTCCCGCAGCCGTGCTATCCGACCGGCTGGTGGTCGGTGACCGTGGCCAGCAAGCAGGCCGGCTTCGGTTTCGGCTTCCGCGAGGCCGATTCGGCCGCCAAACCGTTCGACACCCTGTACTACACCGCCCCGCTGCACACCGGCGTGCTGGTCAGCCCGCCGTTCGTGGCCAAGGCGCTGGGCGAATAAGCCCGCTGCCAGCGCCGTGAACCGAGCCCCGCGCCCGCAACGGTGCGGGGTTTTTCGTTTTCCGGCCAGGACGCAGACAGGCGGGCTTTCATCATTCACATGGCCGCAACAATCCTTTCCGGCTCCTGACTCCTACATTTTTTTTACATTCAGCAATTCATGGACTGTGCAGTTTTATAATTGCCGCACATCCCCGCCCACCAGGGCACGTTAGACCGGCTTTGCAAGACGCTTTCCGCGCCATGCCCGCGTCAGGAAGGTTTTGATGAACACATTGCCCAATTTCGACGGCGAACACGCGGTTGTTCCCGCCCACCATCTGCTCAAGCGTGGCGAACGCCTGCTGGAGCCTGACGTCTACCGCACCGAACTGGACGGCCGCCCGGCCGTGGTCAAGGACTACCGCCGCTATCAGGGCACGCCGCTATCGCCGGTGGCGCGCCTGCTGGTCCGCCGCGAAGCCAAGGTGCTCAAGCGCCTGCAGGGTTGGAAGCACGCTCCGGCGCTGCTGGGCACCCTTGGCGGTCTGGCGTTGGGCATGGAGTTCATCCCCGGCGACACCTTGAGTGCCGGCGTGCAGGGCGTCACCCAGGAAGTCTTCGACCAGCTGCAGAACGCGCTGGCACGCCTGCATGCGGCCGGCATCACCCATAACGACCTGCACGGCACCAATGTGGTGGTCAGCGCCGGCGTGCCGGTGCTGCTGGACTTCACCTCGGCACTGCGCTCACCACGCTGGTTCCGGAACTGGCCGATCTCGCGCCAGCTGCGCCGCAGTGACATGAAGAACCTGGTGAAGATGCGCCAGCGCCTGACCGGACAGCAACCTTCCGCCGAACAGGCTGCAGCGCTGGCTGAGCCGGGCTGGGTGCAGGCGGTACGTAATGCGTGGAAGCGGCTTTATCGGTGGATCAAAGGCTAAAACCTACCCCTCCCCAACCCTCCCCTTGGCTGCGCCAAAGGGAGGGGGCAGAGCGCTTGGCTCCCTCCCTTGCGCAGAGCGCAGGGGAGGGCTGGGGAGGGGTGCTCTAAAGCTCTAAAGCTTCAAATCCCCAAATCCCCAAAACCCAAAACCTCAAAGCGCATCCCCATCCAGCTCGCCGGTGCGGATCCGCACCACGCTGCCCAGGTCGTACACGAATACCTTGCCGTCGCCGATCTTGCCGGTGCCGGCCGCCTTGACGATGGCTTCCACCACCTCGTCAGCCTGCGCATCGGTCACGGCGACCTCGATCTTCACCTTCGGCAGGAAATCGACCACGTACTCGGCACCGCGATACAGCTCGGTGTGACCCTTCTGCCGACCAAAACCCTTGACCTCGGTGACGGTGATACCGGCCACGCCGCGTTCGGCAAGCGCCTCGCGCACGTCGTCCAGCTTGAACGGCTTGACGATGGCCATGATCATCTTCATAGGTCGGCTCCTTGGGTGATGCCTGAAGCATACCGTGCAGGCTGACGTGCCACTAGCAAGGTTCCGGACTATCCTTACCATTGGCACTAACGGATACCGATGCCCGCAAGCAACAGCCGCCGCCTAGGCTCGGCTCACCCCTGCGGAGAAACCCCATGATCGACCTCAACCACATCGACGAGTTGGCCCGCCGCCTGAGCAGCCTGGTGCCGCCGGGCCTGCGCGAATCGCGCGAAGAACTGCAAGCCACCTTCAAGACCGCGCTGCAGGCCGGCTTGGGCAAGCTGGACCTGGTCACCCGCGAAGAATTTGAAGTGCAGCGTGCCGTGCTGCTGCGCACCCGTGAAAAGCTCGACGCGCTGGAACACGCCGTCGCCGCCCTGGAAAACCGCGCCTCCGACAAGAACGCCTGAGCGCCGGGCCGTGAGCCTGGCGCTGGTGCACAGCCGCGCCCGTGCAGGTGTGCACGCACCGCTGGTACAGGTGGAAGTCCACCTGTCCGGCGGCCTGCCCTTCACCCAGATCGTCGGCCTGCCCGAGGCCGCGGTACGCGAATCGCGCGACCGCGTACGTTCCGCCATCCTGTGCGCGCAGTTCGACTATCCGGCGCGCCGCATCACCATCAATCTTGCGCCGGCCGATCTGCCCAAGGAGGGCGGCCGTTTTGACCTTCCGATCGCGCTCGGCATCCTCGCTGCCAGTGGCCAGATCGACCGCAACACACTCACCAACTACGAGTTCATCGGCGAGCTGGCACTGACCGGTGAGCTGCGTGCGGTAGACGGCGCCTTGCCCGCGGCCATTTCATCCGCCGATGCCAAGCGCTGCCTGATCGTGCCACCCGGCAACGCCGGCGAAGCGGCGCTGGCCCAACACGCCGAAGTCAAAGTCGCACGCACGCTGCTGGAAGTCTGCGCAGCGCTGAACGGCAGCAAGCAACTGCCGGACGCGCAGGTACCACACACCGCACCCGCTGCACTTGCAGATCTGAGTGATGTGCGCGGCCAGCAACATGCACGACGAGCGCTGGAGATTGCCGCGGCCGGCGGCCATCACCTCCTGCTGCTGGGTTCACCCGGTTGCGGCAAGACCCTGCTGGCCTCGCGCCTGCCCGGCATCCTGCCCGAGGCCAGTGAAGATGAAGCGCTCGAGTCCGCAGCCATTGCCTCGATCAGCGGTCGCGGCGTTGATCCGAGTCGCTGGCGGCAGCGGCCGTACCGTTCCCCGCATCACACCGCCAGCGCGGTTGCGCTGGTTGGTGGTGGCTCGCATCCGCGCCCTGGCGAGATTTCGCTCGCGCACAACGGCGTGTTGTTCCTGGACGAATTGCCGGAGTGGAGTCGACATGCGTTGGAAGTGCTGCGCGAGCCACTGGAGTCCGGCACGGTCACCGTCTCACGCGCGGCGCGCAGCATGGAGTTCCCGGCGCGCTTTCAACTGGTTGCGGCCATGAACCCATGTCCTTGCGGTTGGGCCGGTGACAGCAGTGGCCGCTGCCGCTGCTCCGCAGAAAGCATACGTCGCTATCGCGCGCGCATTTCCGGGCCATTGCTGGACCGCATTGATCTGCATCTACAGGTGCCCCGGCTGGCGCCGAGCGAACTGCGTGGGGATGCTCCTGCGGGCGAAAGCAGTGCCGAGGTGCGCGAGCGGGTAATGCGGGCCCGCGGGCGACAACTGCACCGTGCTGGCAAGGCCAATGCACACCTTGGGCAGGCGGAGACGTTACGGGACTGCGTGCTCTCCGCTGTGGACAGTGATCTGCTTGAGCAGGCGATGGAGCGATTGCAGCTATCGGCGCGCTCGATGCACCGGATCCTACGCGTCGCGCGGACAATTGCCGATATTGCCGGTGAAGCTGCGATCCAACGGGGGCATCTGACCGAGGCGATTGGTTATCGGCAGTTGGACCGGGGTGAGGTTGGGGGTGAGGGCTAGGTTGCTGGGGGTTTTGGCGCTTGCTCGGAGCCACTGCAACGGCAAAGGCTTTACCCCCCCCAGCCCTCCCCTGCGCTATGCGCAAGGGAGGGAGCAGAGCTTGGCCCCCTCCCTTTGGCGCAGCCAAGGGGAGGGCTGGGGAGGGGTGAGCTCTTAAAGCACCACATTCAAGACAAATCCCAAAAATCCGTTCACCATCGCCAGCAGCCCCCGCGGAGACCGGCCATGGAACGTATTGAACGCCCCTACTTCCCGATCATCTACGTGCGCGGCTACGCGATGACCCGCGATGAGATCGTCGAAACCACCTCCACGCCATTCATGGGCTTCGAGGCCGGCTCCACCAAGATGCGCCAGGCGCAGGACGGCAGCATCGTCAAATTCGTCTTCGAGTCGCCACTGGTGCGCTTGATGAAGGACTACAACTACCGCGATGTCTACGAGTTTGGTGCCGAGCGCCGTGACCGCATCTCGCCGCGCTGCATCGTCATCCACCGCTACTACGATCCGGCGGACCCGGCATTCGGTGACGGCAAGACGCCGTCCATCCCCGATGCCGCCGCCGCGCTTGGCAAGCGCATCGAACAACTGCGCGACAGCATCTGCGGCAACAACGCAGCCATGCGCAAGGAATTCCGCGTCTATCTGGTCGCCCATTCAATGGGCGGACTGATCTGCCGTTGCCTGCTGCAGAACCCGGACGTGGCCAGTGCCGAAGTGCGGGCGATGGTCGACAAGGCCTTCACCTATGCAACCCCGCACAATGGCATCGAAGTCGGCGGCATCAACCTGCCGAACCTGCTGTCGATCAACGACATCAACAACTTCAACCGGACCAATATGGGCAAGTACCTGAAGGTGCCCAAGGACAAGGTCAACACCTTGGGAGCGTCCGGCTTTCCGCCCGAGCGCCTGTTCTGCCTGATCGGCACCAACAGCCGCGACTACGCCGCGGCGCATGGCTTGTCGTCCTTTGCTGTCGGCGCTCTGAGCGATGGCCTGGTGCGCATCGCCAACGCCTATGTCGAAGGCTCGCCGCGCGCGTTCGTCAATCGCAGCCATAGCGGCTACTTCGGTATCGTCAATTCCGAGGAGGGCTACCAGAACCTGGTGCGCTTCCTGTTCGGCGATACCGGCGCCACTGCCCAGCTGGATATCAGCGCCCTGCCCTTCCCGCCAGAGATCGAGGCTGCGCGCAAACGCGGCAAGAAGATTGAATCCTCGTACTACATCGAAGCCACGGTCGCCCCACGCGGCGCCTACACCTATGAGCTGACCTCGCGCACCCAGGCCAATCAATGCGCCATCCGCCGCGAGTACGGCGACATCTTCGATGCGCAGGGCAACCTGCTGAAGGACAAACGCTCGACCGTGCTGTTCTCGGTGTTCCTGGACAGCAGCAAGATCCTGGCTGGCAGCGAAATCGCGTTCTCGATCGATCTGGCGGTCAGCAATGCCGGTTATCAAGTGGACGGTGCGCTGTTCCTGAAAAACCACATCCCCGGCGAGTACCTGTTCCGCAACACGTTGGTTGTGTTCGCCAAGCCCGGCGATGCAGGCGACTGGCGCCTGCGCTATGTCTGGAGTGACGACCAATGGGCAGGTGGCCCGAAGAATGAGGCCGAACTGGATACCGCCCGTACCAAGGCGATCGGCATCAACCAACAGGCACCGAACATCTTCGCAATACCGCTGCAGTCAGCCAAAGGCTTCAACGCCGAGTTGAAGCTTTCGCTCTCCGATTGGCATTGAGCGTTCACCCTGCCCCGCCGTTCCGGGCGCTGCACCAATGGCAGCTCCCCGGTTCAACGTGCCATCATCAGGCCATCGCCGCGGCCTGGTCCAACTCCTCACGGAGGCTCTCGATGAAAACGCTGTCATTCAAATAGGCAACGTTCAAGCGTGTCCACGGGGACACCTGTTCGGAGTCGATATTGAAGAACGCACCCGGCGCCAGCACAACACCGCGTGACAACAAACGCGCGGTCAGCGTGCGGGTATCATCGATGCCATCGAAACGTGCCCACAGATACAGACTTTGCTCCGGCGTTGCGTAGACGGTGGCGTCCAGCCTGTTCAACACTTCCAGGCCTTCGGCGGTGGCGGCGCGCACCCGGTCCTGCAAGCGCCCGACATGACGCAGGAAGTTACCTTCGCGCAGGATCGCCTCCAGCACGCGCTCGCCGTACTCGCTGCTGCCGATATGCAGCAGCATCTTCAGGTCCGCCAACTCTTCAATGTGTGCGTTCTCGCCGGCGATGAAACCGCTGCGCAATGCCGCCGATACCGACTTCGAGAAGCTGCCGACATACAGCGTATTCCTGAACTGCGACAACGAAGACAGGCGAAACGCGGAATTTGGCTTGAAATCGGCCATCGCGTCGTTCTCGACAATCAGTACGTTGTGCGCCGCCGCCAGCTCCAGCAAGCGCTTTCCGACTTCGGGCGCCACGTCCGTACCGGTCGGGTTATGCGCGGTGGTCTGCAGGAAGAAGACGCGCGCCTTGCTGGTCAGCAGCGCCGCCTCGAACTCCGCAAGATCGGGACCATCCACACGGCGTGTAATGGCGATTGGCTTCGCGCCTTGCAGTTGCAGCTTGCCGAACAGGGGGTAGTAACCCGGCTGTTCCACCAACACCGTATCACCCGGCGCGACGTAGCGTCGGATGATCAGGTCCAGCGCGTGATTCGCGCCAAATGTAGTCACCAACTGCCGCGGACCAAGCTCCATGCCATGCATGGCCATGCGCCGGATCAACTGCTGTCGCAACGGCAAATAGCCGTAACGATTGCCGTATCGGAACAAGCTGCCGGTACCACTGCGCGCGACCTGCCGATGGAAGCGATCAAGTCGCATATAGGTCAACCAGTCAACAGGCGGAAAGCCCTCGGCCAGGTGTGACCGCCCCGGCTCACGGATGGCCTGTTGGCGCATCATCCACAAGGTGTCGATCACCCTGCTGTAACCAACGGGCTCCTCATCAACGTCCCGCTCCGGTGGCGCTTCCACGCCCCGCACAAAAAAACCCTTACCGTGCTGTGCCTCAACCAACGCCCGCTCGCCAAGCAGGTCGAATGCCGAGATCACCGTGTTCTTTGAATAGCCATTCAATCGCGCGTACTCACGCAATGACGGCAGCTTGTCTCCTGGCTTCAGCACGCCGGCAAGGATCTGACGACCGATGTCCATGGCAACTTTTTCCGCTAGTGAAATCTTCCGTGGTTCAGAGCGCATAGGAATCCATACAAACTTCTTCGGGGGCGCTCACTGTATCTACGCGGTAACGCCCCCTGTAAAGAGCATAAATGGACATTTTGATATGAATTGGCAGATACGCTCCGGCGCCATCTCTGTACGAGAAAACTGTACCTTTCGCCCGCACTCTTCGGAGCACATTGCGTGCCGATGATTGAGTAATGCTCGATGGAAGTGGAACGACCAGGGCGATCACCGTTGAACGCAACTCATGCACACGCAGAACATGCCGCGTTATCTGATTCAACGTCAGCGATAGCGCACATTCCGCGCAAACCACGCATCGACATAAGAATGACCGGTACTGCGGAAGCAATGCCTGTGGACAGCGCCATTCCAACGCCAGATAGCCAACACGTCCACTTGTCCCAGCCGATCAGCTTCATCGAAGATCTGCCGATCAATGGCAGGAATCGGCGCGTAGCAATAGCGGAGTGCCAGCCGGGATCGGCGCGCATCCTCCAACGCATCACCGAGCTTTCGCGCCCAACTGGTGGATTTCGCGTATTTTGCGCAGCCCGAATGCTGCGTATCTGCATCCAGTTCCGTTCGATCCGCGATGTTCATGACGCTCGCAGGCATGTACTTCAACTACGCAACCAGCTGGCCGGGCTCATCAACACGATCAATCCGGCACTCGTCTCGGACGGTGGCGGCTGCAAGGATATTGAAGCGGATGTGCGCACGACCAGCGATATGGGCCCACTCCTGGAGATGGCCGTGCTTGTCGAAATTCCTGATAGATCTGGCATCCAGGTCATCGACAAGCTGATCGCGAGGTTGGCACCACTGATTGAGCAGCTGACCAGCGGTACGATGGCGGGAGCATCAATAACCGAGATTGCCAGTCGCCAGTTGCTACGCGCGCAGGTGACTTTCGACCCGGGCAGCTTCTCGCTTGCAGCCGCCGCAGGCTATGCACTGGCTGGCCGCATCGTCGATCTACACAATTTCACCTGCTTGGTCAGGGAGCGCATCCGCGAGTGCAACGCGGACATTCTTGCAACGGCGAATTCCCTGCTTGCTGCCATTGAAGCTGTGCGCGGCAGCAAGCTCAGCACCTGGACGGCAGTCGATGTCCCCGGGGTACCGTTGGTCATCTGGTACCGTGATCACTACGGTCATCTGGCAGGAAGAATCTCCCTGCAGGTGCAGGCCGAGCACGTAGACAACATCGGCACTGCGCCAGACGTCAGTACGACGCAGACGCCCGTAGCTGCCAACGTCCCGTGTACGTATCCACTCGATCCTGCTGTCGCGGCGATCGGGTTGGCGCAGAGCCTGGCCAGCCTGCATGCACATGCAACCGGGGCGGTCACGCAAGTTGATCCCAGCCAACACGCCTACGACCTGGCATTGCTGGCAGGCGCCCGCGATGGTGAGATCGCTCACGTGGTCAAAGCCCTGCTGTCCGCGCAGGGCATCCGCCTGGATCTGGCGATCGGCGCGCTCGACAAGCTGCGGGGGCGGTGATGGACAGCCACGATCATGCGTCGGGAGATCGTGTTCGCATCATCGAGGTTGGCGCGCGCAAGGGCCTTGAAAGCCAGGCCAAGGCACTGCCGGCCATCGTCCGCATGAACCTGATCGAATTGCTGGAATCGGCCGGCATCAAGGAACTCGAACTGGGCTCGTTCACGTCACCACGCTGGGTATCACAGACGGCCGATACCGCTGCGCTATGCGCGCTACTGGGACCGCCGCCGATTGATCGCATCCGCTCCGTGCTGGTCCCCGACATGAAGGGGTTGGAGATGGCAGTCGCCAACGGCTGCCGCGATATCACCGTCGCATCGGCCGCATCGGATGCCTATTGCCGCGCCAACCTCAACTGCAACATCAGCGAGAGCCTGCGCCGTGCTGACGAGATCAGCGAGCACGCATTGGCCCTCGGCATCCAGGTTCGTGCCACGTTGGCTACCAGCATCCATTGTCCGTTCAGTGGAGCGGTGACGACGGCGGAGGTCATCCCAATCGTGCGCGGACTCTACAATATGGGCTGCCGCGAGATCAGCCTGTGCGATACCACCGGCAGCGGTACGCCCGCATCAGTCGGTGTGCTGCTACGTGCCTGTGCGACCGAAGTACCGATGCACCGCGTGGCCATGCATTTCCATGACACCTTCGGCCTGGCCATCGCCAACGTCATCGAAGCGCTGGAGCATGGCGTACGGGCATTCGACAGCGCTATTTCCGGGCTTGGCGGTGAAAGCCATGCAGCGGGTGCGGCAGGCAACCTGGCTACCGAAGATCTTGTCTATCTGTTCTCCGAGCTGGGGATCGGCTGCAACGCCGATATCGACGGTCTGCTGCTGGCTGCCGACTACATAGACTGCATGCTTGAGCGCAGAACCGAGTCGCGCGTGGGTCGGGCGCTGCGGGCAAGAAGAAGCCAGAAGAAGGACACTGCCAGGACCTGGATGGGATGAGCCAGCTCGGCTGCTGTTGCATGGCGTAATGACCTTGGCTCGCGCAGTCGTGCCAGATCAGCCCAGCATGCTCAGCTGCTGGCAGCCGCACTGCTTCGGCGACGCTGGCCATCCTTCACGTCGATGGGATCGCCCAGGTTCTGGCGTTGGTCATTGTCCTGGCTGCCTGGAACAGTGCCAGACCAAGCGCGAAACTGACACGCCGTCGGCGATGAACGTATGATGTGGCGGTCAGCGAGCATAGCGGCCAGCCGACCACCCGATGCCGGCGCCGAGCGCCGTGGAGAGATTCCCATGCCGCTGCTGTCGAAACCTGGGCCACGCTGGCGGAAGCAGCAGCGCCATGCGCCTGCCCTGCCCCATATCACGCCTGCCTGCATGTCACAGCTGCATGCCACTGCCGGCTGCCGGCACTGATGACAACGCCGAGCTCGCGCCTGATTGATGCCTTCCTTGGCCTGTACGGCGAGTTGAAGCGACACCTGCGGCGACGCACGGGCGACAGCAGTCGTGCCGAAGAGGTCATGCAGGAAACCTACCTGCGCCTGCTCGAGACCGACAGCCGTGCGCAGCAGGAGCAGATCCGCGACCAGCGCGCTTTCATTTTCCGCGTCGCCGGCAATCTCGCCATCGACGTGGCGCGACGTGAGCAGCGCGCAGGCGGCAACGGCGAACCCGACCCCCAGCAGGCCGACCCTGTCGCCGGCCCGGAGCGCAATGCCATCGCCCAGGACCGCCTGCGGCAGCTCGACGAGGCCTTGCGCGAGCTGCCACCCAATGCACGCCTGGCCTTGTTGCTGTTCCGCGTCGACGGCCTGTCGCACGCGTTGATCGCGCGCAGGCTTGGCGTATCCGAGAGCATGGTGGCCAAGTATCTGGCGCAGGCGCTGCGGCATTGTCGCGACCGTCTGGGGCCAATGTGAGGACAACGATGGAAGATGATCACTGCAGCCACTGCAACTTTGGCATTGGCGAAACGTCTTATAGGTAGACAACCCCTTTCCCAGCGCAGCCCCTAGCCACGCCACGATGTTCGACCGCTTCCGAACCCGGAACAACGCGCTCAATGACGAGTCCATCCAGTGGGTGATCCGCTTGGGTGCACGTCCATCTGCGGGCGATAAAGCCGCGTTCGAGCGCTGGTGCCAGCGCTCCCCGGCCCATGCCGAGGCTGCGCGGCAGGCATTCGCGCTGCTCGATGGCGTCGGCCAGACCGAGCTTGCGGCCGAGCATCGCCATTGGGTGCAGGCGCTGACACCTGCGCCGCGCCGGATCAGCCGCCGCGCGGTGCTGGCGGGTGGGCTGTCGGCGGCAGCGCTGGCCGGCGTGGTTGGCACGGGGATGTTGGGGCCAGTCAGCGGCGTGCTTGCCGACCACCGTACCCGCATCGGCCAGCGCCGGCAGGCATCACTGGGCGACGGATCGACCGCCTGGCTCAACAGCGAGAGCGCATTCTCGCAGGCGTTCTCCAACGTCCGCCGCACCGTATCGGTGGCCGCTGGCGAGCTGCTGTTCGACGTCGCACCCGACCCGCAGCGGCCGTTCGTGATCGAGAGCCGCGATGGCAGCGTCCATTGCAGCGTTGGCCGCTTTGCCCTGCACCGCCAATCACGCCGTAGCACGCTGACCGTGGTCTCTGGTCTGGCCGAGTTGCGCAACCGGGCCGGCGCCAGTATCGAAATGATCCCCAACCAGCGTGTTGCCTTCAGCGCCGATGTACTGGGCAAAGCCGAAACCGTCGATGCCGGTGCATTGACCGCCTGGGTCCGCGGCAAGCTGATCTTCAACCAGCAGAGCGTGGCCGCCATCGCAGGCGAACTGCAGCGCCACGTTCCGGGGCGCATCGTCGTGATGGGTGAGCCACTACAGCAACTGCAGCTCACCGGCGTGTTCGAGCTGGATGACATCGATGCGCTGCTGCGAAATATCGCCGCGCTGGCCGGTGCAGAACTGATCCGCCTGCCGCTGCTGACCGTGATCCGCTGAGCGGCCGAGCAGTGCTGTAACCCCGCATGCGGCCCGCCGTGCAGGCACACGAAGCGGCGGACAAATTTTTTTCTGCTGACGCTGCAAGTTTCGCCCACGACAGTCGTCTATAGGAATGAGACTTATTCTCATAAAGTCAACGCCGGTACCTCCGAGCGTCCTCTTCCTATTGCTTCGTCGGATCCATGAGCCCTTCCAACTTTCCCCGTCGTTCCCCGCGACTGCCGGCCATGCTGACCGTCAGCATCGCCCTGGCACTCAATGCACCGCTATATGCCGCCGCACAGAACAGCGTCGCCAGCGGTTCCACGCAGCGCAGCGCATTCGATGTCCCGCCGCAGTCCCTGGACAGCGCGCTGACCCGATTGGCGGACCAGGGCGGGGTTCGCATCCTGTTCGTGTCCAACGATGTCAGCGGCCTGCAGGGGGCGGCCATCAAAGGCCAACTCAGTGCGGCGCAGGCGCTGGATCAACTGCTGGCGGGCAGCGGCCTGGCCTGGCAATGGCGCGAGCCCGGCACCGCCGTGGTGACGCGCAACGGCGCCGCCGCTGCAGGTGCCAGCACCCCCATCGTCACCGGCACCCTGAGCGTGACCGGCCAGCAAGGCATCGAGGCCACCGGCGCACAGCGCGATCTGCGGGGCCAGGACGATGTCTATGATCTGGACCTGTCCACGGCGTATCTCGGCCGCACCGAAATCGAACGCTACAAGGGCGCGACGCCCTCGGACCTGCTCAACGGCGTCGCTGGCGTGTTCAGTGGCGATGCGCGCAACAGCGGCGCGCTCGACGTCAACATCCGTGGCGTGCAGGGGCCAGGACGCGTGCCGGTCACCATCGATGGCACCGAACAGGCGGTTACCGCCTGGCGCGGCTACAACGGCATCGGCAACCGCAATTACGTCGACCCCAACCTGATCGGCGGCATGCAGATCTTCAAGGGCCCGTCGCTGACCCGCAACGTCACCACCGGCATCGGTGGCGGCGTGGTGATCAAGACACTGGACGTGGACGATGTGGTGCCGGAAGGCGAGTCGTTCGGCGGCGAGTTCAAGATCGAAGGCAGCAGCAATGCGGTGGCGCCGCGTTTGCCGGGCCGGCTGTACACCGGCATGAACCACCGCGACGTGCCGGAACTGGCCACCGGCAGCCCGGCCAACGACCCGACACTGCGCGTGCAACCGCACACCGGTGGCGGCGGTTACAACGTCTTCGATGGCGAGGACCACGCCTATCGGCTGGCATTGGGCTGGAAGTCGGACACGCTCAGCCTGTTCGGCGCCTATGCCTACCGCGACCGTGGCAATTACTTCGCCGGCAAGCGCGGCGCCGGCTACTACTCGCAGCCGGTGGAAAACATCAGCGCCGGCGACTACATCATCACCATGGCCAACCGCCTGCGCCCGGGCGACGAGGTCACCAATACCTCCAGCCAGATGGAATCGTGGTTGTTCAAAGCCACCTGGAACCCGACGCCCGACCAGGTGCTGCGCTTCGGCTACCGCGACACGCTGTCGCACTACGGCGAGATCATGCCTTCGCGCATCAACCGCACCGCGCTCGGCTTGCCGCAATGGTCACTGAGCCGGGTCGATTCCACCGCCTACAACCTGGAATACAAGTGGCAGCCGCAGGGCAGCCGCTGGATCGACCTGTACGCCAACCTGTGGCGCACCGATACCGACAGCAATGCGAACACCGCCGGCAGCTACCCGAACTACTGGAATGCGGTGACCCAGCCGATCGTCATGAACGGCGCGCTGGATGATTCCACCAATACCCGCAACGGCCTGACCCTGAGCAATCTGTTCCGCCTCAGCGATACGCTGGACCTGACCGTCGGCGGCGACTTCCAGCACGAAAAGCTGCGCTCGCATGATGAGTACATCGGCCCCTCCGCGGCCTGGCGCATGTTCCCGCGTGCCGGCCGTCGCGAGGAATGGAATGCCAACTTCAACCTTGAATGGCGCCCGGTCGACTTCCTCAAGATCAATGCCGGTGCCCGCTACTCCTCGTACTGGGCGTACGACGATTTCCTCGCCGACCATCCGAACAAGTTCCTGGGCTCGGTATCCGGCTATCAGGCCAGCTACCGGACCCTATCTGCGCAGGAGCGCAGCAATGCAGAGGCGCAGCTACGCGCCGGCCACCAGGTCTGCGCGGCGATGCCGTTCTACTGCGAGATGTTAGGTATTCCGGAAGGGATAAGCGAAGCAGACTACGTCGCCGCCAACATCAAATATGCTGCCAAAGAGAACACCCTCGAATGGCTCCCTGACGCCGAAGGTAGGTTCCACCGCGCAGACAACCCCTGCAGCAACGGCGCGCTGGCCGGCGTAGCCGATCTGTTCGAGGGCGGGAACTGCAGGATCGGCTACACCGCCAACCCGATCGCTTCCAGGTACGCCGTGGCAAAGAAGCGTCGTGATAGTGGCTGGGCGCCGTCGCTTACCGTTACTGGCTTGTTCTCGGACTACAGCCGCGCCTACCTCAGCTATAACGAGGCACTGCGCTACCCCAACATGTTCGAGAGCGTCATCGCCTTCGGTGCCAGCGTCAGCCCGTTCCGCGACCTGAAACCCGAACACACCTACAGCTACGAGCTGGGCTACATCCAGGAGCTCGGGCATCTGTTGGGCGATGACACGATTGCCGACGTCAAGCTCAGCTATTACCACCGCCGCACCGATGACCTGATCGAGCGCGACAACAACTTCCTGTTCCGCAACATCGACAAACAGCTTGTGCAGGGCGTGGAGTTCCAGGGCCGCTATGACAATGGCCGCTTCTTCACCGACCTCGCCGTGGCGCATACGCTGAAGAACGAGGTCTGCGATGAACACACGGCCATCACCATCGACCCCAACGTCAGCGGCACGCCAACCTGTGTCGACCAGGGCTTCATCGGCAGCTGGCTGCTGACCCAGGCCTCGCCGGAAACTTCGGCCAACTGGTCGTTGGGTGGACGCTTCCTTGACAAGCGGCTCGAGCTGGGCGCGCGCGTCGTCTATTACCAGCGCCGCAAACCCAACCGCGACCTGGAGGCGTTTGCCGCCGTCACCAACCAGAACCTTGCCGTGTTCAACGTGCCGTTCTCCTGGGATACCACCTGGCTGTTCGATGCTTATGCCAGCTACCGCGTCAACGACACCGTACAGCTTGAGCTGATCGGCACCAACCTCTCCGACCGCTACTACGCCGACCCGGCCACCCGCTCACTGCTGCCTGCCCCGGGTCGCACGCTGAAGCTGAGCGTGACCGCGCGCTTCTGATCATCCCGTAGCAACAAGGAGTCCACCGCAACCCGAAACATCACTGCAGTTCTGCTTTTTCCTTCATCACATCAAGAGAGACATGATCATGAAAATGCACAAACGCATCTCCCAGCTCGCCCTCGCCCTGACCGTGGTTTCCGTGGCAGGCACTGCCGCAGCTGCTACCATCGTCGGCGCCCAGACCGCCGGTACCGGAACGTCGTACGTCACGGTCGGTGTGTCACAGGTACCGTTCGGCCCGCATACCGCCGGCATCTCCGGCGTCGGTATTTCCAGCTATGCCGGTGGCACCAAGGTCGACTTCCAGGGTCTGACGCCTTCCAGCGCCGCCACCGCGCTGACTCCGAGCATGACCGTCTACCGCCTGCACGATCCGATCACTCCCGGCACCCCCGGCAACCCGAACGATCCGGCACACTTTGGCCTGGGTAGTTTCAGCTTCGTCAAGGTTGGCAGTGGCGATGTCTGGTTCGGCGAATGGTCGACCAACGGCAATACCGGCAGCCCGACCTACCAGAACCGTCAGGTCTATTACGTCGGTGACAAGACCGGCTATACCGCCGCCACCGGTACCGCGGTTGGCTACACGCTGACCGGCCTGCACCGCTACGGCGCCAACACCCACCTGACCGGTAGTTTGACCGCCAACTTCAGCAGCCGCACCTTCCACGGCGACCTGTCGATCGGCGCAACGCAGATCCGTCTGGGCACCAGCGGCAGCCAGATCGCGTTCGACACCAACGGTCACTTCGACGCCGCCAATGCCGGCCAGTGGGTGATCCCGGGCAATGTCGTATACGCCACCGGTACGGTGAAGGGCGATTTCTTCGGTGCTGGTGCGGCCGCCGTCGCCGGCATTGTCGATTTTGGCAACCCGGCAACAAACATCGCTTGGGGCGGCACCAAGAACTGACGGATAAGCCTGTCCGTCAACCGCTGTAATTCGACTGCTACCGGCAAGGACCAGCCAGCGTCCGCCAATCCTTGCCTCCCTCGATGGCCATTGCATGCATTCTCGTTCTTCAACCGGTTGCCGACGCCGGCCCCTCTTCGCGCTTCCCGCCGCATTGCTGCTGGTGGGATTGTTGCTTCCCGTCGCGGGCGCCGCACAGGAGCAGGCTGATACCCGCCGCCTGCTTGACCAGCACATCGACCAACAGGCGCAGGCCCGCGAGCGTGAGCTGCTCAAGGACGAACTGGATGGCGAGCGCCCGACGCTGACCATCGATGGCCAGCGCCACGTCATTGGCCACAACGTCGACGACCTCGGTCGCGCCCTGTATCTGGCGCTGCAACAGCGGCAGTGGAACCTGGCGGCGCATTTCCTCAACGAATACCTGACCCTGCCCGACCACGACAAACTGCTGGTGCACTACGCCCAGGGCGGTTTGCTGCGCATCCAGGGCCAGCACGCGCAGGCGGCCGCCGAGTACCGCGCCCTGCTCGCCCTGCAGCCGGACTTCATGCCGGCGCAGCTGGAACTGGCCCGCACCTTGTTCGAAGACCAGCAGGATCGCGAAGCCGACGCGCTGTTCGCCGATGTCGGCGCCAGCATCGATGCCGACGACCCGAAAACCGAAGGCGTGCGCACCACCATCGTCAGCTTCCGCCAGGCTCTGGCCCAGCGCGAGCGCTGGAGCGGCTCCTACGCGGCCGGCCCGAGCTGGACCGACAACGCCAACCGCACCTCGGCCAGTCGTACCTGTCTATTGCTGCTGATCACCGGCGACTGCCTTATCGAACGCAAGCTGCCCGAAGCCATCACCGCTACCGGCATCGACTACGACGCCACCCTCAACAAGCGGCATGCGCTGCGCGGCCACCATGGCGCCTACCTGCGTGCAATCGCCTTTGGCCAGAACTACCGCGACAACAGCGCTTACAACGAACTCAATGCCGCGCTGCAGGCTGGCTACAGCTTCCGCAGTGCGCGCCACAACGTCGCGCTGGCACCGTCGTTCGACTACTACGCGCTGGGCAACAGCGCCTTGTTTGGTGCACCGGGCGTGCATGCCGAATGGAGCTGGACGCCGGGGCGGCTGTCGATGCTGAAGCTGGAAGCTGACTGGAAGGATCTTCGCTATCGCCAGCGCGACTACGCGCTCAATCTGGACGGCGTGCAGCGCACCGCCTCCGCCACTTACTTCCGCAGTCTTGGCAGTCATTGGATGGCCTTCGGCGGCATCGATGCACTGGACAGCGATTCGCACGACCGCAGCAACAGCTACCGCTCGGTAGGTGCCCGACTCGGCGCATCCCTGCAGTGGCCGGAAGGCTTCAGCCACACCTTGTTCGCCTCCTATCGCCGCCGCAGCTACGACCTTTACAGCCCAATGCTCGGCGTGCGCCGCGATGACGACGAACGCAACTACACACTGATCGTCAAGGCCAATCGCCTGGCCTTCGCCGGCTTCACGCCCTTGCTGAGCCTTCGTTACAACGTCGTCTCCAGCAACGTCGACTGGCTCTACAGCTATGACCGCAGCACCGCCAGCCTGAAGCTGGAACGCAGTTTCTGACCCCAACCACTTCCTGCACTACCGGGAATTGCATATGAGCAAACACAGCAACGTTGTTTCGCGCAGCCAGCAACTGAAGGCCGCCACCCACAGCACCCATGACAGCCTGGACAAGCGGGTGATGGCAGCAGACATCTTTGCCAGCCGCGACAGCTTCACGCGCTTCCTGCGCGTGCAGTATCGCTTCCACCGCGATATCGATGCGCTCTACTCGCATCAGGGGCTACTGGCGTTGATCCCCGATCTGGCCGAGCGCCGGCGGTTGGCCAGGATCGCACTCGATCTGCAGGATCTCGGCAGCGATGTTCCAGTGCACAGCACGCCACTGGTCGACGCCAACATCTCCCTGCCCAATGCCCTGGGTTGGCTGTACGTTGCCGAAGGCTCCAACCTCGGTGGCACCGTGCTGTTCAAACTGGCGCGCGACCGGCTGCAGCTGCATGCCGACTTCGGTGCACGCCACCTGGCCGCACATGCCGACGGCGCAGCTCGGCATTGGCGCAGCTTCACCGCCGCACTGGATGCGGCGCCACTGGCGGCCGAACAGGAAGCCTTGGTGGTGGAGGGCGCACGCGCAGCGTTCCAGAACGTGCGCGGCTATGTCGAAGACGAGCTCCAAACCGACCCGGTGCCGGTGCCCTGATGCGTTGGCTATGGTTCTGCGCAGGCTGCTGGATGCTGGCGCTTGGCATCATCGGCGCGCTACTGCCGGTGATGCCGACCACCATCTTCCTGATCCTGGCGCTGGCCTGCTTCGCGCGCTCCTCGCCACGGCTGGAGCGCTATCTGCTACGGCACCCGCGCTACGGCCACAGCCTGCGCCTATGGCGCGAACAGGGGGCGGTCAGCGCCAAAGGCAAAGCCTTTGCCGGTGCAGGGATGGCTGTGGGTTACCTGGTTTTCTTCTGCACGGCGCACCCCGGCTGGAAACTGGCGCTGGGTGTCGGCCTGTTCTTCACCGTCAGCGCCGGCTACGTGCTGTCGCGTCCCGCACCGCGTGTGCTCATCCATTGAGGATACTGATCATGCCCCTGACAACGCCCGCCAGCCTGCCGCTGCCAGTCCGCAACATCCACTCGGCGATACTGCGTGGTGCCGGTATCCGGGTGACCTCGGCGCGGATTGCCACCTTGCGGCTGGCGCCGTTGGTGTTGGCCGCACACGGACGCCTTAGTCCGCAATTGCTGCATGCCGCTTCCCTGAAGCAGGGTGACATGCATGTCTCCACCAGCGCTTTCTACAACACCTTGTCGACGCTGGGTGCAGCTGGCTTGCTGCCATCCCCCAAGCAAACAGACCCATTACCACCTGCGAACAGCGCGACCATCCAGGAGCACGCATGACGACCAACCTGCCCAGCAATCTCAGCCCATGGCAGATGTTCCTGCATGCAGACTGGGTGGTGCAGACGGTGATGGTCGGCCTGGCCATTGCCTCGCTGGCAACGTGGACGGTATTGCTGGCCAAGCACCGGCAGCTGCGGCGAGAGGCGCAGCGCATGCAAGCCGCACGCCGCATACTCGCAGCGGCAGACAACCTGCCCACGGCATTGGCCACGGCCGGGCAGGAAAGTGCCATCGCCTCGGCGTTGCTGGCCGAGGCACAGGATGAGCTGCAGCGCTCGCCCAACGTTGGCAGTACCGACGGCATCAAGGAACGGGTCGGCTCGCGCCTGCAGCGCATCGAACTCGCGCACGCACGCCAGCTGCGCAGCGGCACCGGGCTTTTGGCGACCATTGGTGCCACCGCGCCTTTCGTCGGCCTGTTCGGCACCGTGTGGGGCATCATGAACAGCTTCGTCGGCATCGCCCAGGCCAACACCACCAATCTGGCCGTGGTCGCCCCGGGTATCGCCGAGGCCTTGCTGGCCACCGCGCTTGGGCTGGTCGCGGCGATCCCCGCGGTGGTCATCTACAACCAGCTGAGCCGTCAGCTTGCAGCGCTGCGCGGCGACAGCGGCGACCTGTCAGCCAGCGTGCAGCAGCTGGTATCGCGCGACCTCGACCGCCACGCCTTCAACCCATCCGGAGCACCGTGAGCATGGCGATCAGGACCGACGAGCAGGACGATGTCCCCGATGAGAACCACGAGATCAACGTCACGCCCTTCATCGACGTGATGCTGGTGCTGCTGATCATCTTCATGGTCGCCGCGCCATTGGCCACCGTGGACGTCGCCGTCGATCTGCCGGCATCAACGGCGCTGCCACAACCGCGAGCCGATGAGCCGGTATACCTGACCGTGCAGCAGGACCTGTCACTGCGCTTGAACCAGGACCCGGTTGCTGCCCCTGCTTTGGCAGCGGCGCTGGACACGCTCACCAGCAACAACCGTGAGCAACGCATTTTCGTGCGCGCTGACAAGGGCGTTGCTTATGGCGACCTGATGGACACCTTGAACAGCCTGCGTACTGCCGGTTATTTGAAGGTGGCCCTGGTCGGGCTGGAACAGGCCTCGCCGTGAACGCGACACAGCATGCGGCCGAAGGCCCGCGCTGGGGCCGCAGTCTGTGCATCGTGCTTGGTGTGCATGCGCTGGCAGTGGGCGGCGCTGTGATCTGCTCATCATGGTCAACAGTACCTGCCCCGCCCTCGCCGCCACAGGCGGTGATGGTGGAACTGGCGCCACTACCGAGTGCGCCGCCGGCGCCGCCCACCGATCTGGCGCCGGGACCGCTGCAACAGGAACAGCAGCCGCAGCCCGCGCAGGCAGCTGCAACACCGGCAGCGGCAGTGACGCCGCCCTCGGTGACCCTGCCAGCAGACGCTGCCCTGCCACCGCCTGCGCCAGAGCGGCAGGAACAACGCACCGCATCGATCGAAACCGCCGAGGTACTGCAATCAACTGCACCACCCAGCGTGCAGGCGCGCAGCAGCACCCGCTATACCGCCCGACAATCCTCGGCCGGCGCCGCCGTTCCTTCGCAGGCCAATTGGCAGGCGCTGGTGCTTGCGCATCTGGAGCGCTACAAACGCTACCCGCGTGCGGCGCAGCGCCGTCGCAGCGAAGGCGTGAGCCTGGTCGAGTACGCGGTGGACCGCAGCGGCGGCGTGCAGTGGGCGCGGCTCGCCCGCAGCAGCGGCAATGCCTTGCTGGATGGCGAGGCGTTGGCCGCCGTGCAGCGCGCGAGCCCGTTGCCGTCGCCACCGGATGAAGTGCAAGGCGATCCCGTGCAGATCACCACGCCGGTGGAGTTCTTCATTCGCTGATTGGCCCGCGTTGAACTGTCGCGCTGGCCTGTTCCACCGCATGCTGTGCATCACTGCGCCATTGTTGGGAACTGCTCGCAGCAAAAAAAGCCCGCCCGGATCCAGATCCGGGCGGGCTTTGTCATTGCACATAGCGCGTTGAAATACGCCGCACTGAATCAGAACCGATAGTTGAAGCTCGCCTTCAACGTGCGGCCCGGTGCCAGCATGGACGACCGCGTTAGCGGGTCGATGTAGTAGAGGTTGCCCAGATTGGTGCCCACCACTTCGACCGTGGCGCGGTCATTGACGCGCCACGTGGCGTAGGCGTCATACGTGGTGATGCGACCCCATTGCAGCGGCGTGTTGAGGTAGTAGGAAATCGTCGCCGACTGGTTACCGTAATTGTCCTTGAACACGATCTCCTGCGGCGCGTGGTGGACGATGCGGCTGCCAAGCTCCAAGCGGCCATCAAACAGGCGCGTCCCCACCGTCCAGTTGAAGGTATAGCGCGGGATCGCCATGGTCACCAGGTAACCGCCGACGAAGCCGGTTTCCACGCAGTTGGAGACGCCACCGGTGTTGTCCAGCAACATCGCGGTGTGCTGATCGCAGACGCGGTTTTCCAGGTTCCAGGCACCGCTGATGTCGGTGAAGAAGCGGCCGTTGTCGAAGCGGCCCTGTACCTCGACGCCACGAATGGTCTGCTCGTCGATGTTGGAGAACGTCAGCTGCGGGCTACGCTCGATCACATCGCGGGTGCGGTGGTGGTAGTAGGCGATCTTAAGGTCCGCCAGCGGATTGCCATCCAGCATCTGACCGAAGTCCTGCACCCACGACAACTCGGTGTTGTAGGCATGTTCCGGCTTCAGTCCGTAACTGTCCTGGATGCTGGAGAAGCCAATCGTGCTTTCAAACAGCGCCGGGAAGCGTCGCACCTGGCTGTGGCGAAGATAGACGCGGCTGTGTTCGCTGAACTCATAGGTCGCCGCGAACGACGGCACCCAGCCAGCGCCACGCTGCCTGCGTGCGGTGTTGTCTACCGTGGCGAAGGGAATCAGCTCACCATTGATGCTCTGGCCCGGATAAGGCCCATCAGACCAGCACTTGCTGCTACCGCTCAGCACCACGTTGCTGAAGTCGATGGCGCCATTGATGCAGGGATTCCCGGCGCGGGTGTAACGGCCCTGGCCATCGTGCTTCCACAGCATCTCATTGTTGGCGGTGTACGTGGTGCGGCTGCGGACTTCGTCTAGGGACGGGTTCAATATCTCCGCCACAAACTGCTCACGCGTGTACCCAAAGAACTCCTCGTAGAAGGACCACTGACTTTCCACCAAACTGGTCATCTGCTCGATCGAAGTATCGATCTCGGCCTGGGTGTAGTGCTCCAGCGTGTTCCACTTCATCACCCGACCCGAGGCTTCCTTGCTGCTGGTCGGCAACACGCCGGCCCGCTGCTGGCGCGCGAGGAATTCATCGAACGACTGCCAGTTCTGGTAGCGCACACCCGCGCTGAGCAGCAGCTTGTCGATCGGTCGCCATTCAAACAAGGCGCTGAGATCATACTCACGGCGCCAGCCAGCGCGCGGCTTGCCACGCCAATAGCCGGTGATCTCCGGATCGTTGTAGGCGTCCTTGGAGCTGAGGGTTTCCTTCTGCAGGTTGCCGCCGACCGTCAGGTCCAGGCTGTCGCTCAGCTGCATCTTGTTGTCGAACGAGAAGCCGGTGCGCGCGTTCCTGCTGTTGGCTATCGCGGTGTTGCGGAAGTGGTCCGGGGTGACATAGACCTTGTCGACGTCGTTGTACCAGTTCATCCGATCGTTGGGCAGGCCGCCGCTGCTATAGGTCGCGCTGTCGGTATCGGTGCGCCAGAGGTTGGCGCGCAGATCCACCCAGTCCAGCCCCGGGCGCCATTTGTATTCCAGGTTCACCGCACGCGCATCCACCTGGCTCAGCGGCCACTGCGGAATGCCATCGGTGACGGTGTTGTCCCACTGGATGCGCGAAGGCATGATTTCGCCATAGCGCGACTGCGTGTCGCGCACGTTGAGCTGCAGCACCTGGCTGTCGCTCAAGCGCCAGGTGCCCTTGACCAGCCACGATTCCATGCGGCTGGAGGAATTGAGGATCTCCGAGCCCGGCACATAGACCTTGGCCAGGTACGGCACATAATCCCAACTGTTGGTGGGCGCGTTGTCATAGAACGAACTGCCATGCTTGCCGGCGAAGTGGTTGCCCTTTTCGCGGAAAGCGTACGCCGCCATCAGGTCGAAGTTTTCCTTGCGCAGGCCCAGCGCCAGACGCCACGCCTGGTCGTTGCCAAAGCTGCCGCTGCCACTGGTACGCGGATGCTGGTACAGGGTCGGGTCGTAGAAATTGACCTGGCTGGCGGGGAAACCCGGCACGCTGCCCAGCGGCTTGCCGGTCAACAGGGTCGGCAACTTCGGATCGATGGCGTTGTCGCTGGCCTCCATCTTCAACTCACCGCCGAAGCTCTCGCCTTCCAGCAGGATGTCGTCGACGTCCAGCGTCTTGATCTGCACCGCGCCGCCCACCGAGGTGTTGGCACCGCGCAGCATCGCCGGGCCCTTGATGACCTGCATGCCGCCGATCAGGCTGGGATCGATGTAGTTGCGGTTGTTGGCGCCCATGTAGCCGCGCCAGACCGTCAGTGCCTGCTCGGTGCCATCGATGGTCAGCGGCACGCGGCCCGGCCCCTGGATGCCGCGGATGTTCGGGTCCAGCGCGCCGCTGTTGCGGGCATCGCCGCTGTAGACGTTGACCATGCCCTTGAAGATATCGGCCGGCGCAGCGCCTTTGTAGCGTTCGATCTGCTCACGCCCGGCGTACACGGTGGACAGGTCGAGATCGTAGACATCGTCGTAGCCGCGCTCGTCGCGCTCGATGCCGGTGGGGTCGGCCGAGCGCTCGCCACCCACGCGCAGCGTACCGATGACCACGGCATCACCGTCAGTGCTCGCCACGCGCTGGATGCTCCACGCACCCGGGCTGACTTCGCGTGCCGCCAGATCCGTGCCCTGCAACAGTCGCGCAAGCGCCGCGCGCACCGTATAGCGCCCCTGCAATGCAGGAGCCGCACGGCCGGCGACCAATGCCGGGTCATAGCTCAGCGAAACACCGGCGGCCGTCGCGGTGTCATTCAGTGCCAGCGCCAGCGGCGCAGCCGGGAGGTTGAAGCTCATGTTGCCCTCGCTGGCTGCGGATGTGCCGCTCTGGGCGAAGGCCAGCTGCGGCAATGGCAGCGAAAGCGCGACCAGGCAGGCCAGGGCCAGCGAGGTGCGGACAACAGGGGGACGCGAAGACATGGCGGGGGTCCGTGACAGAAAGGAATTGAAAGGGTTCACTTCCTTGCCCGGCCAACCGGCAAAAAGGGACATCCCGGTCTCAGGCGGGGTCGACCATCACCCACAGGCGGCTGCGGTAGCGCACGCGCAGCGGGAACCCTGCCTGCAACAGGGCGAGCACGGTATCGGTATCGTCCAGCTGGAATACACCGGACACCAACAGCCCGGCGATCTCCGGATCACAACGCACGACGCCGCTGCGGTAACGCGCCAGCTCGGACAACAATTCCCCCAGCGGCATGGCCTCGGCATGCAGCACGCCCTGCACCCACGCCAGGCTGTTGCGCTGTAGCGCAGTGGCCGCGCTGATGCCCGTCGTGTTGAAGACCGCCTGTTGACCTGCGCTAACCACCTGCGTGACATCGCCGCGATCGCCGAGGCGGATCCGCACCGCGCCCTGCTCTACCGCCACGCGCGCATGGTCATCCCACATGCGCACGGCAAAGCGCGCGCCTAGAGCAGACAGATGCGCGTTGCGCAGCTGCAGCAGCAGGGGCCGCACTGGAACCCGATCATCCGCCGCTTCCTGCAACAGCACTTCACCGCGCAGCAGCTGCACTTGCCGCAACTGCTCATTGAAGGTGAGCGCAATCCGCGTATCGGTGTTGAGCTGCAGTTCACTGCCATCCTCAAGCCGCAGTGCGCGACGCTCGCCGATGGCGGTGCTGCTGTCGGCAACAAGGTGTTGCCAAGGCTCACGCTGCCACGCCAGGCGCGCCAGCGGCGCGCCGACCATCATTCCCATGATGGCCGCCAACGCGGCGCGGCGACCCTGCCGAGTACGGCGAGCTTGCTGCAAGGGCGCACTGCCTACCGCACCGGGCACATCGTCGAGCAGACCGGTCAAGCGCTCCGCGCGTTGCCAGGCACGCCTGTGCAGGTCGTTGCTGGACAGCCAGCGCTGCCAGGCCGCGCGCTCCCTGGCATCGAGTTCGCCTTCGCGGAAACGCAGCAGCCATTCGGCCGCTTCATGCAGCACCGGCGGGGGAATTGGCGTATCGATCCTGGCCAATGGCTCCTGCATGCGGATCAGTCCATGACCTCGAGGCAGGCCGCCATCGCCAGCACGATGTCGCGTTTGATGGTGCGCTCGGTCACGCCCAGGCGCGTGGCAATCACCGCATAGGTCTGCCCGTCCAGCTGCGACAGCAGGAAGGCCTCACGTGCGCGCGGCGGCAACGCGTCCAGCATGCGGTCGATGCGCAGTAGCGCTTCCAGGGCTATCTGCCGCTGTTCCTCGTCAGGTACCAGCGCCTCGGGCAGGCTGGCCAGTACCTCCAGCCACGCACGCTCCAGCGCGCGGCGCTGCCACAGATTGATGACCAATCCGTTGGCGATGCGGGTCAGGTAGGCGCGTGGCTGCTCCAGCGTCGGCAACTGTGGCTTCTGCAGCAGGCGCACGAAGGTGTCCTGCGCCAGATCCGCCGCTGCCTCGTCCGCAGACATGCGTCGGCGCAGCCACTGCAACAACCACCCATGGTGCGCGACGTACAGGCCCTGCAGGGAATCAGGCGCCGGTGCCGGCGAAGCGTTGACCATGGGTAAATATTGCGAATAGGAATCACTATCATCCGATAAGTTGGGATTGCACGCAAACCGCGCATGCCGCCGGCAGCGGCAACATTGACCGCCACCAGTGAAGCGACCCGGCATGCCCAGCTGCCCAGCTGCCCAGCTGCCTGGCTGCCTGGCTGCCTGGCTGCCTGGCTGCCTGGCTGTCTGGCTGCCTCGGGAGCCTCCGAAGTTTCGGGAGCTTCGAGGCAATGTTGGCGGAACCCATTAGCTGGTTTCCCATCATCTCGAACCTGGCTCCCTGCGCCAGCGCGCAGCAACACCTGTGCGCGAACGATCTCCCCGGCGGACACCGCCCCACGAATGACCCCGAGCTTGGCCGCGGCACCAGAGGGACTTTCGCTTTTCCTCAAACGATATATTATAACATTCCAATTTCAACGGGGATGATCCATGCGTCAACACGTACTTGCAGCCGCCGTGCTGCTCGTTGTCCAGAGCGCCTACGCCGCAGATGACACCACCCTGCCCACCGTCAAGGTCCGGGCCGACAAGGCTTCAAAGATCGACAGCATCGTTGTCGTCGAGAACACCCAGGCACAGAACCGCACCCTGGGCGGCATGCTGGAACGCGTGCCTGGTGTGCAGAACAGCGCCTTCGGCCCGAACGCCGGCGCGCCGGTCATCCGCAGCCTGGGCGGCAACCGCGTGCAGGTGCTGGAGGATGGCCAGTCCATCCTCGGCATGAACGCGCTCAGCGGTGATATCGCCATTCCCTTCGATCCGCTGTTCGTGCGCAGCGTCAGCGTCAACAAGTCATCGGACAGCGTCCGTCACGGCGGCAACGCGATCGGCGGCAGCATCGATGTCGACTCCGGCCTCATCTCCACCAAGATGGAGGACAAGGATCAGGACATGGAGCTGGTGCTCCGGCAGGGCTTCAACGCCGCCGACGCACAGGGCTTCCGGATGAATTTCAACAACCAGCGCAACCTCTCGACCAACCTGCAGATGTCGCACCAGCGCATCTCGCACTACGACATCCCCGGCAACAGCAAGGCCAGTGTCTGCGACAGCCAGCTGTTCCCAGCCGGCGGCGGGGTCAATAGCGGCCTGGCCGACAGCTGCCAAAAGGAGGCCCGCATCCAGCAGGTCTACAACAAGGCATCGCAGCCTTACATCGACCAGTTCATGACCGAAAACCCGGACTGGGCGGACGGCAGCTTCTCGTTCTATACCAACAACCCTTCATCGGTCTGGCAGGGCAAGACCTACGTGAACCCGGCAAACCCGGACTATGTAGCCGGCACGCCTTCGTATGTGCAGAACAAGATCAACCGCGACGTCACCCCCAACTACCGCGGCACCCTGGGCAATAGCTACTTCCGCAACTCACACCTTGCCGCAGGTAGCACCTACTTCTTCGACCGTGGTTACGTCGGTATCAGCATCGACGCCAAGGACAGCGAGTACGGGGTGCCGGGCTTCTCGATGGACAACCTGTCCTTCGGTGCCGACCACAGCCAGAGCCGTCCGGTGGGCGTGGTGCTCAAGCAGACAAAGTACGCGCTGCAGGCCAATGTGCTGGATCCGCTTCCGCTGTTTGAAAGCGCGGATCTGCGCGTGTCGCAGGTGAGCAATACCTCGGCAGAACAACTGGGGGCCAGCAAGGCCAACGAGTACCAGTTCGATAGCTATCAGGCTGAAGTGCTGCTGGCACAGCGCCGCGCCGGCCCGCTCAGTGGCCTGCTCGGGCTCAGCCAGCGCACGCGCGATATCAGCGGCAGCGGCGCGTTGCGCTACCTGCCTGATGTGCAGAGCGTGACCAATGCGGTGTTCCTGAAGCAGAGCCTCGACTTCGATGGCGCGTCCTTCGATGCCGGGTTCCGCCACGAGCGCGTGGATCATGACATCCGCAGCAGTGCCTTCAAGACCTCACGCAACTCCGCCAACTCGAAACTGGAGGACAGGTCGTTCACGCTCAACAGCTACAGCCTGGGCGCGCTTGTCGAGCTCGGCAGCCGACTCAGCGCCAAGGCCCGCTACGCGTCCTCTCAACGGGCACCTGAGGTCAATGAGCTGTATGCCAGCAACGCCCACTACTCGGTCATGACCCAGGAAGAAGGCAACCAGAACCTGGAACCCGAGCGCGCGAAGAATGCCGAACTCGCCCTGCTGTTCAACAACCGCGGCTTCGACATCTCAGCGACCGGCTATGTCATGAAGTACGAAAATTACCTCTACCAGGGGTATTCCGGCCTGCAGACCGCCAATCGCCTGCCGCTGAAGTACTGGAAGCAGACCGACACCACGGTGAAGGGCTTCGAAATCGAGGTATCGCAGGCATTGGAACTCGGCCGCTGGGGTAGCTTGAACCTGTCTGCGTTCTCCGATCTGGTGAAGAACCGTGCAGACCATCCGGATTCACTGCGGGCGCACAACGACGGCGAGTACCTGCCCAACATGCCGACCAACCGCTATGGCGCCAATATCGGCTGGCAGAAAGGCGACTGGAAGGCCGGCATCTCCAGCACCTACTATGACAAGCAGAAGTACCTGGGGAAGAATGTCAGCGAGGAAGTCCCCCTGGATGGCTTCAACATGCTGGACATGCAGGTCAGCCGCCGCTTCCAGCCGCGGGGTGGCTACGTAAGCGCGATCGAGGTGTTCCTCAATGGCTCGAACCTGCTCGACGCCGAAGCACGTCCGCACAACTCACCGTTGAAGTACATCGCGCCCCTGCCGGGCCGTGCATTCCAGCTTGGGTTGCGCATCAACCTCTGAGGGCCCGCTGCTGCCGTGGAGTTCCCAGGATTTCCTAGACAGAGCTAGCCTCTGTTGGGGGTAGCATTGGGAGACAGTCATGTCTGCAGGCAAGATCACCAGCAAGACCCGGCAAGCCTACAAATT
>NZ_JBRRDW010000030.1:0-62144 GCF_056759895.1 Stenotrophomonas sp. STEN038 | reverse complement strand
AACCCCCCGGGGGGCCCCTGGGGCGCTTTTTTTTTTTCGCCCCCCCCTCTGTTGGTCTTCGAAATACCCCTTCCCCCCCTTCCCTTCTTGGGCCCGCCACTACAGAGGCATTCCCGGTAAAACCCCTGCCGAGCATGGCTCGGCACTACCTCGCGTTATGCTGGTGGCAGGTTTTTATGGAGAACACCATGGCCGGTAAAGGCTGGTTCTACGTGTCCCTGACCTGTCTGTTCGAGCTGGTCTGGGTATATGGGTTCAACGTGGCAGCCACATGGTGGCATTGGATCCCGATCATCTTGGTGATCGTGGTGGACTTCCATTGGCTGGCCAAGGCCTGCGAGTCATTGCCTACCGGCACCGTGTACGCGGTGTTTGCCGCCGTTGGCACGGTGGGCACGGCGCTGATGGATATCTTCCTGTTCGATGGCAGCTTCAGCCTCGCCAAGGGCGTGTTCATGGCGGTGCTGGTAGCGGGCGTGATCGCGTTGAAGCTGGCCGATGGCAACGCTGCTGCCGATCCCGATACAAGCGGGAAGGGAGGCTGATATGGGCTGGTTTCTGGTAATTGCCGCGGCCTTGATGGAAACGGTGGGCGTGATTGGCCTGAAGCGTTACAGCGGGCACAAGAGTCTGTTGAACGCGATCTTGTTCTTCGGCGGGTTTGGCGCCTCGTTCGTGCTGCTGTACCAGTCGTTCCGTTACATTCAGTTGAGCATTGCCTATGCGGTGTGGATTGGTCTGGGAACGGCGGCTGCGGTGCTGGTGAACATGCTGTTCTTTGGTGAATCGCGCAGCACCGCGCGCCTGCTGAGTCTGGCGGTGATTGTTGTCGGGGTTGTGGGGTTGAAGGCGGTTTCTTGAATGCAGAAGGCCCCGGGAGTGCCGGGGCCTTGGTGTTGGTGCTTCTTTTTCTCGGGCTTCGGTTCGACTGCCGTTGTCTACATTTTTCAGACTTCGGTTTGCCCTCACCCCAACCCCCGCTCCGCGCCCCGGCCCTTGCGCTGGCGCAAGGGCGTTCGATGGGCAGCGAACCAATGGTTCGCAAGCTGCCCCTCTCACCCCGCAGGGAGAGGGGCTTTAAGCCAAGGCTCAGCGCTGGGCGCGGCGGCGTAGCGGGGTTACGTTGCTGCTGGCCTTCTTGGCTTTTTTCGCCGCCGGTTGCGCGGCTTGGGCGCTGAAGAAGTCCCGCATCTTCGGGTACACCACTTCGCGCCAGCGGCGGCCGCTGAAGATGCCGTAATGGCCGGCACCTTCGACGATGAAATGATCACGGCGCGAGGCCGGGATGCCGGTGCACAGCGCCTGCGCCGCTTCGGTCTGGCCCAGGCCGGCAATATCGTCCAGCTCGCCTTCGATGCTCAGCAGGGCGGTGTCGCGGATGGCCGACGGATCGACGTGTTCGCCACGCACATACCATTCGCCACGCGGCAGCAGGAACTCCTGGAACACCACGCGGATGGTGTCCAGGTAGAACTGCGCCGGCATGTCGAGCACGGCGTTGTATTCGTCGTAGAAGCGGCGATGCGCGTTGGCATCGTCCAGATCGCCCTTGACCAGGTCGGTGTAGAAATCCCAGTGCGACATCAGGTGGCGGCTGGGGTTCATCGACATGAAACCGGCGTGTTGCAGGAAGCCTGGATAGACGCGGCGGCCCTGGCCCGGATACGGCGCCGGAATGGTGTGGATGACGTTGTTTTCGAACCACGACATCGGGTTGCGGGTGGCGAGGTTGTTGACCGCGGTCGGGCTGCAGCGCGCATCGATCGGGCCGCCCATCATCACCAGCGAGCGCGGCGTGGTTTCACCACGGCTGGCCATCAACGACACGGCAGCCAGTACCGGTACGGTCGGCTGGCAGACGCTGACCACGTGCACGTTGTCGGCACCGAGGTGACGGATGAATTCCTGCACGTATTCGATGTAGTCGTCCAGGCCGAATTCGCCCTGTTCCACCGGCACCATACGCGCGTCGACCCAGTCGGTGACGTAGACGCGATGGTCGCGCAACAGCGTGCGCACGGTGTCGCGCAGCAGGGTGGCGTGGTGGCCGGACAGCGGCGCCACCACCAGCACGATGGGCTGGGCGAGCAGGGCTTCGACCTTGGAGGTCTCATTGCTGTGGCGCTTGAAGCGCAGCAGCTTGCAAAACGGCTTCTCGACCTCGGTGAGCTGGGCGATCGGCACGATCTCGCCATCAAGCTCCAGCTCGTGGATGCCCCATTCGGGTTTCTCATAATCCTTGCCGAGGCGGTGGAACAGCTCGTTCATCGCCGCGAAGCGATCAGCGCCCGGCATCGACGACCACCAGTGGCCCGAATTATTGAAGAACGCCGCATTTGCCTGCGCCTGGTGAACCCAGGGCGCAAGCAGGTTGCGGGTCAATTCATGCAGTTGATAAAGCATGACGTCCCAATATGTACAGTCATATGATGCTGTGCAGCATAGCGCACTATCGCAGAGCGCGAGTTAAGCCGGTATCGGCCTTTAGTCGGCCCTTTCCAGCGCGGCGATGTCTTCGCTGAACGATGGCCCCAGCCAGCAATGCGAGCCGACCCCGCGGAAGCCCGCTTCGCGCAGCTGGCGCTTGTACCAGCGGGCAGGGCGCTGCTGGAAGCCGTCATGGTCGCCATGGAACTCGTCCTCGGCGGTGAACAGCTCCAGGAAGGCGACTCCGCCACACAATTCAGCCAGGCCCGGCAGGCCCTTGCGCAGCTCGCGGCTGGGCACGTAGTGCATGACGTCCGAGCAGACCAGCAGGTCGACCGGCGCGCAGGGGCGCAGCCACTGGAAGTCGCCGAAGCCGGCCAGATGCAGGTTGCGGCTGCGGCCGTAGCGGCGCACCGCGTACTCGCTGCTGTCAAAACCCATGTACTGCAGCTTGGGCCGCAGCTTGAGCAGCGGCGCACGCCAGGCGCCTTCGCCGGCACCGATGTCGAGCACGCTGCGGATCGGGCGCTCCAGGTAGTACTCGGCTGCGGCGACAGCCAATTGCACCTTGCGGGCCAGGCGCGCTGCGCCGCCGATATCGTCGCGGCGGTACCAGCGTTGGAAGTAGTCGGCGTCGTACTGCTTGTCCTGCATGTGCGTGTCTTGTGCGGATGGGCGAAAATGGCGCCCATCCTACGCCGCCGATGGAGCCAGCGCATGCAGTCGTACTTTTGGGTAAAGACCTTCCACCTTGTTTTCGTGGTGGCGTGGATGGCGTCGGTGTTCTACCTGCCGCGGATACTGGTCAACCTGGCCGAGGCGGCGGGCCAGCCGCCGGTGGTGGAGCGGCTGCAGTTGATGGGCAAGCGGCTGTACCGGTTTGGTCATGTGATGTTTGGCTTTGCCTTCATTCTTGGGCTGGTGCTGTGGCTGGGCTACAAGGTGCTGCCGGAGTTCCCGACCATGGTGGCGCCGGGCGCCGCTGGCTGGCTGCATGCCAAACTGGGTCTGGTGATTCTGCTGATGGTGTACTTCACCTTCACCGGGCGCTGGTTGAAGGGCACGATCAAGGGCAAGGCCTTGCCGTCGTCTGGGACCTTGCGCTGGTTCAATGAGCTGCCGTTGGTGCTGTTCATTGCGATTGTGTATCTGGTGTTGGCGAAGCCGTTCTGAGTTCTTTTTGGGGTGCGAAGATCAACTGCACCCCTCCCAACCCTCCCCTTGGCTGCGCCAAAGGGAGGGCTTGAGCCTTGCCCCTCCCTTGCGCGTAGCGCAGGGGAGGGTTGGGGAGGGGTAGGCTTCAAGCGCTACCGCCCCCGCAACGCCTCCGCGAACTGCGGATAGCCAAACACATCATTGTGATCGGCATCAGCAATGGTCACCGCCTGCGCCACGCCCGGCCGGAATTCGCGCAGCAGCCGCAATGAACTGGCATTCGGAATCACCTCATCCCTGCCCGCGATGATCAGCGTGGTGGGCGCGGTGATGCCTGCGGCGTGCCGCCATGAATCGTAGTGATCGCGTAGCAGCAGGCGCACCGGGAAGGCCGGGAACATGCGTGCAGCCAGGCCGCCAATGCTGTCGTAAGGGGTGATCAGGATCAGGCGTTGAATTGGTCTTGCAGCGGCGAGTTGCACGGCGACGCCTGAGCCGAGGCTGCGGCCAATCACGATGATGTCGTGGGGTTGGCTGGTGCTGGTGCCGTCATAGAGCGCCAAGGCATCGCTGATAAGCGAGGCTTCGGTTGGTGAGCCGCTGCTGCCGCCATAGCCGCGGTAGTGCATCGCGTGGATGGCGGCATCAGGGAAGCCCTGCTGTAGCATCGGCAGCGCCTGCGAGACGTCTTCGGCATTGCCGCCGAAATACAGCACGAGCTGCGTGCTGTGGTGTCTGTTACTGGAGACGATGATGTCGGCATCGCCGCGCGGCATGGTCCAGTGCGGTACATCGGCACTGCGTTGGGTCGGGTGGTAGAGCATGCTGCGTGCATTGAAGGCGAGCAGGGCGCAGGCGATCAGGTACATGCTGGCGAGCAGGCTGATGGCGATCAACAGGACTTTCAGGCTGGTGATCATGCTGCTTGGCCTCGCCGGGGATGGGGAGAAGGCAGGTGCTGCGGTAAACCGATGCCAGCGAGCAGGTGGCGGATCCATTTGTAGGAGCGGCGTGAGCCGCGAAGCAAGTACATCACCAGATGGCGCAGGTGCCAAGGGCTTCAGCAGGGTCAGCTTCGCGGCTCACGCCGCTCCTACAAAAGCCAAGGTCCTGCGCTCAGCCTGCCGGCGTCAGCTGCCGCAGTTCCTTGCGCGCGGCGTCGATCCAGGTGCGCTGTGCCTGCTGGTAGTAGCGCGGTGAGGTCTCGGCGCGGTCGAGGATGTTCTGCAGTTGCCTGGCAGCGTCGTCCTCGCGCCCGGCGCGCTTGAGCAGCAAGGCATAGCGCAGCCGCGCTTCTTCGCCCGGGTAGCCGCCGATCATGGCTTCGTACTCGTGCAGGGCGGCAGGGATGTCGGCGCTGTCTTCCACCGTGCGGGCATACAGCAGGTGGCCGTCATGCGAGCGGAAGTTGGGATTGGCGGCGATCAGCGCTTCCAGTGTCTGGCGTGCCTGCGCCGGTTGCTGCAGACCGTACTGGGCCTTGGCCAGGCCCAGCATCAGGTCCGGGTCCTGGCTGTGCAGGCCGCGCAGCGCACCCTGGTATAGCGTCGCGGCTTCGGCATATTCGCTGCGGTCCAGGTGCTCCTGGGCCAGGCGCCTGCGGTTGTCTGCGGTGTCAGATACCCGCAGGTGTTGGTCGGCCTGGCGCTTGCCACGCGTCGGGTCGATCTGGTCGCGGACCTTGCGCAGGCCACGACGCGCGGTCGGGCTGTTGCGCAGGTCCGGCAGCACTTCGGCGATCACATAGATCAGTACAGCCAGGTACGAAAAGACCAGCAGGATGAAGACCCAGTACAACGGCCGCCCGGTGCGCACGACGTGCACGCAGCAGGCGACCTGCAGGACTATCGAAAGCAGAATGATCGGACTCATCCGTGTGTCCTCGGCTGTATTGGCGTGATTACGCCGTCTCGTAGACGCCGTAGCTGCGCAGGCGCTTGTAGCGACGTTCCAGCAGCTCTTCGACCGACAGCTTGTCCAGCGCTTCCAGCTCGTTGAGCAGCACGGCTTTCAGGCGCTTGCCCATCTGGGTCGGATTGCGGTGTGCGCCGCCGATCGGCTCGCGGACCATCTTGTCGATCAGGCCCAGGCTCTTCAGGCGCGGGGCGGTCATGCCCAACTGCTCGGCGGCGTCCTTGGCCTTGCCGGCGTCCTTCCACAGGATCGAGGCGCAGCCTTCCGGGGTAATGGTCGAATAGACGCTGTACTCCAGCATCAGGGTGCGGTCGCCCACGCCCAGCGCCAACGCGCCGCCGGAGCCGCCTTCACCGATCACGGTGCAGATCACCGGCACCTTCAGCTCGGCCATTTCCATCAGGTTGCGGGCGATGGCTTCGGACTGGCCGCGCTCTTCCGCGTCGATGCCCGGCCAGGCGCCGGCGGTGTCGATCAGGGTCAGCACCGGCAGGCCAAAACGCTCGGCCATCTTCATCAGGCGCAGCGCCTTGCGGTAACCCTCGGGCTTGGGCATGCCGAAGTTGCGCTTGATCTTTTCCTTGGTGTCACGGCCTTTCTGGTGGCCGATCAGCATCACCGAGCGGCCGCCGATACGGGCCAGGCCGCCAACAATGGCCTTGTCGTCGGCAAAGGCGCGGTCGCCGGCCAGTTCCTGGAACTCGTCGCAGAAGATGCGGATGTAGTCCAATGGGTAGGGACGTGACGGGTGGCGGGCCACCTGCAGCACCTGCCACGAGGACAGGTTGCGGAAGATCTGGGCAGTACGCAGGCGCAGCTTGTCTTCAAGCGCCTTGACCTCAGCATCGACATTGACCGCCGGGCCAGCGCTGGCATTGCGCAGGTCCTTGATCTTGGATTCCAGATCGGCGATGGGTTGCTCGAAATCGAGGTAGTTCGGATTCATCGGAAACCGTCAGCAATGAAAGGGGGGAAGTGTAGCCGAACGCGCCGTATCAACCCGTACGCGTCCGTCCGGACAATCAATTGGCCCAGGGTGGGCTGTACTTGACCTTGACCCGGCGTACGGCCGGATCCTCACGCAGGGCATCCAACAACTTGGGCGTGACCCGCACCGAGCCGCTGCTGCCCAGGTCGAGCATGCCGGCAATGCTGCCGGGCTTGCCGTTGAGCAGCAGGTCCAGGCGCAGGGGGGTACGGCCCGGGCGGGCGGTGGCAAGCAGGGCGTCGATCCGTTGCCAGATCGGGCCGCCGCGGCCGTCCACGCGCATCGACAGGCGCAGCGCGTGGTCGGCGCAGAGTTGCTCGTAGTCCCAGCACTGGCGCATGCGCAGGGCATAACCGCCGTTGAACTCGTCTTCGCGCAGGCCGCCCTTGACCACCAGGATGCGGTCCTTGGTCATCAGGTGGCCGAATTCGGCCAGGCCATCGGAGAACGCACTGCATTCGACCCGGCCCTTGCCGTCTTCCAGGGTCACGAAGACCTGGCTGTCGCCCTTGCGGCGCACGCCAATGACCATGCCGGCCAGGATCACCGGGGATTCCTGGCGCCAGGCGCGCTTCTCGCCGTCCTTGGAGGGGAAAGCGGGGGCAATCAGTTTGTCGAGGCCGCCGAGGTCGGTGCCAACCAGTTCCTTGACGTCATCGGCGTAAGGGTCGAACGGATGGCCGCTGAGGAAGAAGCCCAGCGTCTCGCGTTCGCCATTGAGCAGCTGTGCCAGCGGCCATTCCTTGCTCTCGGGCAGATCGAGCTGGCTGGCGGTGCTGACCGGGTCCGGTGCACCAAACAGGGAGTTCTGCCCGGAAGCCTTCTCGCGCGCCATCTGCTCGGTGGCCTTGATCACTTCCGGCAGCTGCAATGCCAGCGTCGCGCGGTTCTTGCCGATGCCGTCGAAGGCACCGCAGTTGATCATCGCTTCCAGCGTGCGGCGGTTGAGCTTGCCCGATTCCACGCGTGCACAGAAATCCAGCAGCGAGGCGTATTCGCCACCGCGCTCGCGTTGTTCCACTACCGCTTCGCAGGCGCCTTGGCCGACGCCCTTGATCGCACCCAGTCCGTATCGGATGGTGTCGGCGTTGGCTGCCTCGAACATATAGGCCGAGTCATTGACGCGTGGCGGCAGTACGGTCAGGCCAAGGTTCTTCACCTCGGCCAGGAAGCCCACCACCTTGTCGGTGTTGTCCATGTCCGAGGACAGCGTCGCGGCCATGAACTCGGCCGGGTAGTGACGCTTGAGCCAGGCGGTCTGGTAGCTGACCAGCGCGTACGCGGCAGCATGCGACTTGTTGAAACCGTAGCCGGCGAACTTCTCCATCAAGTCGAAGATTTCGTCGGCCTTGGGGCCATCGACGCCGCCGGTGGCCGCACCTTCGCGGAAGATCTCGCGGTGCTTGGCCATTTCCGCCGGCACCTTCTTGCCCATCGCACGACGCAATAGATCGGCGCCGCCCAGCGAGTAATTGCCGACGATCTGCGCCATCTGCATCACCTGCTCCTGATACACCATGATGCCGTAGGTGTCTTTCAGGATGGCCTCGGTACGCGGATCGGGATAGATGATTTCTTCCTGGCCGTGCTTACGCGCGTTGAAGGAGGGAATCAGGTCCATCGGGCCCGGGCGGTACAGCGACACCAGGGCGATCAGGTCTTCGAAACGGTCGGGCCGCGCGTCCTTCAGCAGGCGCCGCATGCCCGAGGATTCGAACTGGAACACTGCACCGGTATTGCCGTTGGCGAAGATGTCCTTGTAGGTCGGGGCGTCGTCGAGCGGGATGTGGGCGATATCGACCGGCGGAATGCCGGCGCGCTCATGGCGCTTGTTGATCGCCTTTACCGCCCAATCAATGATGGTCAGCGTGCGCAGGCCGAGGAAGTCGAACTTCACCAGGCCCACTTCTTCGACGTCGTTCTTGTCGAACTGGGTGACAGGGTTCTTGCCGATGCCGCCATCGTCATGTTCGGCGTACAGCGGGCAGAACTCGCTCAGCGGCTCCGGCCCGATCACCACGCCACCGGCATGCTTGCCGGCGTTGCGGGTCAGGTCTTCCAGCTGCAAAGCCAGGTCGATCAGGTCGCGGACGTCGTCTTCGGACTCGTAGCGCTGGATCAGCTCGGCCGAAGCCATTTCCGAACTAGTGCCTTCCTTGCCCTTGCCCAGCGCATCCTTCAGGTGGATGCCGAGGATGTTGGGGATCAGCTTGGAAACGCCGTCGACCAGGCCGTAGGGGAAGCCGAGCACGCGGCCGGTATCACGCACCACCGCCTTGGCCGCCATGGTGCCGTAGGTGATGATCTGGCTGACGCGCTCGCGGCCGTACTTGCGCGCGACGTAGTCGATCACCTCATCGCGGCGATCCATGCAGAAGTCGATGTCGAAGTCGGGCATCGACACGCGTTCCGGGTTCAGGAAGCGCTCGAACAGCAGGTTGTAGGGCAGCGGATCCAGATCGGTGATCTTCAGCGCCCACGCCACCAGCGAACCTGCACCGGAACCACGGCCCGGACCAATCGGAATGCCCTGGTTCTTCCCCCACTGGATGAAGTCGGCCACGATCAGGAAGTAGCCGGGGAAGCCCATCTTGATGATGGTATTGAGCTCGAACTCCAGCCGCGCGTCGTAGTCCTCGCGGGTCATGCCAGCAGCAATTGGATGCACCTGCAGGCGTTCTTCCAGGCCGTCGCGCGAGATCTTCTGGATCCAGCTGTCCAGGGTCTGGTCGTCGGGCACCGGATAGTTGGGCAGGAAGTAGGTGCCCAGCCGCATCTCGACGTTGCAGCGTTCGGCCAGCGCCAAGGTGTTGTCGATCGCGTCGGGGATGTCGGCGAACAGTTCGCACATCTGTTCCGGCGTTTTCAGGTACTGCTCGGCGCTGTACTCACGCGGACGCTTGGGGTCGTCCAGTACGCGGCCGGTGGAAATGCAGACGCGCGCTTCGTGCGCGTAGAAATCATCCGGTGACAGGAAGCGCACATCGTTGCTGGCAATCACCGGCAGGCCGCGTTGGCCGGCGGCCTGCAGCGCGAACTGGTTGAAGGCTTCTTCGCCATCGCGGCCGGTGCGGGTCAGTTCCAGATGCAGGCCGTCGCCGAATACGCGCTGCCAGTCGGCGAGCTGCTGCTCGGCCAGATCGTGGCGGCCGTCATTGGCCAGGCGCCCGGCCAGACTGTGGCGGCCGGCCAGCGCGAACAGATTCTTGCAGCCGTCCTTCAGCCACTGCGGGTGCACGGCGACGCCACCTTCGTTGCGATGGCCTTCCATCCACGCACGGGTGAGCAGGCGCGACAGGCTCAGGTAGCCCTCGCGGTCGCGGCACAGCAAGGTCATGCGCCAGGGGTCCTGGCCGTCCTCGGTGATCAGCAGGTCGGCACCGGCGATGGGCTTGATGCCCACGCCTTCGGCGGCCTTGTAGAACTTCACCAGCGCGAACATGTTGTTCAGGTCGGTGACGGCCAGCGCGGGCGCCTTCATTTCGACCGAGCGGCTCAGCAGGTTGGCCTGCTTGGCCTTCTTGGGGTCGGCCTGATCGGGCTTGGCGGGTACGCGGATGGTGGAGTCCACCATCGAGAATTCGGTGTGGACGTGGAGATGGACGAAGCGGGAAGAAGTAGACATGCGGAGCCAGAAGTATGCCGGTGCAGGGTAGCGACGGGGGCGGGGTGGGGCAAGGCTTGACATGCCCGCTACGCGCGCCGGCCCGGGCCAGTGGCCCGCAGTTGCACACTATCAGGACGGGCGTGGGCGCGGCGGGCTTGGTTGCCCAAGCCCCACGCGGCAGGGCTCCAGCATGCGCTTGGCGGGTATGGCTGGCGCCCTGTCGGCGTCGCTGTCAGTGGATACGGAAGTAGCTGAGCGGTTCAGGCGCGTAGCTGCTTTCGCGCACCCGCCGCTGGTGCTCGTGCAGGCGGGCTTCGATCTCACGCAGCTCCAGCCAGCTGCGGCGGTTGAAGGCGATGTCATGGTAGCCGCGGCCCTGGCGTTCGGCCTCCAGCTGGCGCAGGCGCTGGTAGTCGAGGAAGTTGGCCACTTCGCCTGCAAGTTTCGGCCAGACGGTATCGATCACGATGGCCTGATCCAGCTGGCCGACGCCCGGGACCGTGTCGGGGATCAGCTGGTGGCTGGCGTGCAGGTAGGCAATGACCATATGCAATTCACTGCTCACCTCGGCAGCGGGCTCCCAGTCGGTCTCCTGCAGCAGCTGTTCCAGCTGGTGGGCGTGGCACATCCGTTGCTCGATGCAGGGCGAGGTGCGCTCGTCCCCGGCGGCGTTGTTCAGGTTACGGGCAGCGGTGGCCACCTGGTCGGTCTGCAGCGGCGGCTGGGTCCGGCCCAGGCGGGCCAGCAGGCCATTGAAATACTCCATTTCACGCGGAACCAACAGATAGTCGTTCACATGGCTGCGGCGGTGCGGGGTGCCGCTCGGGTACTGGTCCAGCACCTGCGGCAGCGGTAGGCGGGGGTCGATGGTGTACATGGTGGTGCTCCTGCGGGTGGGGGCGTCCGGGAGGGGAGAACGCAGCGCCAGCATCCGCTTGGGCGTAGCATTGGTCATGATGGCAGGCGGAGCCTTCAGACAGTCATTGCGCTGGTTTCTGAGGAATTCATGAGGGCTTGCCGATGGGTGCGGTCGAAGACCCGGGTGACACAGCACAACCGGTCGAACGTTACCGTTTCGACGGCATCGTGGTGGATGCACTGGCGCATACGCTCAGCCGTGACGGCCAGTACCAATCGCTGGAGCCAAAAGCATTCGCCGTGCTGTTGATGCTGCTGCGGCATGCCGATGAATTGCTGGTGCGCGACCAGTTGCTGGATGCTGTCTGGGGCCATCGGCATGTGACGCCGGGCGTGCTGACCCGGGCCATCGCGCAGTTGCGTTCGGTGCTGGATGATCATTCGCATGAGCCGCGTTACATCCAGACCCAGCATGGCCTGGGCTATCGCTTCATTGGCAAGTTGTTGCCGCCAGAGACCACGGCTTCATCCGCTTCGGCCGTTGAACCAATTTCGACTTCTACGGCGGCACAGCCGCCTGTTGCAGTTGCTGAACCCGCTGAGCACATGGCTGCGGACAGTGATCCGCATGCCGAGCCGCCGTCACCGCCGGAACGGCGCTTGTCGCGTTGGTGGCGGGAGGCGCCGAAGTTATCGCTACCGGCGTGGATGCGTTCACGCGCGTTCCTGATCGCCGCCGTGCTGTTGCTGCTGTTGTTGGCTGCGGGCTACTGGTGGTGGAGCCGCATGCCGGCTGTAGCCGGTGCTTCGATCGCGGTGATGCCATTCAGCAGCCTCAGCGACGATGCCGCTGATCGTTACTTTGCTGATGGTCTTGCGGTGGAAATGCACGATGCCCTGACCAATGTGCCGGGCCTGAAAGTGGCCGCGCGACAACTCGCGGTTCCCACCGGCAGCGATACCGACGATGACGATGTACGCCGGATCGGGCGCCGTCTTGGGGTAGCCACGTTGCTGGATGCCAGTGTGCGTCGCGAGGGCGGGCGGGTGCGTATCAGTGCACGTCTATCCGATACCAACACCGGTTTTACCTTGTGGGCGGAAACCTATGATCGTGAGATCAATGATGTATTCGCGCTGCAGGGGGAGATCGCCAACAAGGTCGTGCACGCCTTGCTCGGCCATCTGCCCGGAAAGACGTCCGGGGTGGCGCAACGTTTGAGTCCGACCAACGACGTAAACGCCTATGACGCCTATCTGCGCGGCCTGGCGTTGCTGCAGCGGCCAATCGGCGAGGCTGGCAACGAGCGCGCGATGGCGGCGTTTGCGCAGGCGCTGGCGATTGATCCGCACTTCGCGCGGGCCCAGGCCGGCATCTGTCGCGCGCAGATCGCGCGGCTGGAAGGGGTCAGTGACGCAGGTGCGTTTGAACGCGCCCGTCAGGCCTGTGCACGCGCGCAGGCGATGGACCCCGGCTTGCGCGAGGTGAGTCTGGCGATGGCGGAAATCGCCCGCGTCAGTGGCCAGAACGAACAGGCGTTGCAGCTGTACCAGCAGGTCATCGATGATCCTGCGCTGCGCGCCGACGGTCTGGTCGGGCAGGCACGTACTTATGCTGCGCTCGGCAAGGAGGAGCAGGCACTGCAGTCATTCCAGCAGGCCATCGCGGCGCGGCCCAGTGATGCGCAGATCTACCGCCTGCTTGGCTACCATCATTGGCTGCGCGGCGACGTGCCCAAGGCGATCGATGCGTTTGTCACCGCGACCGTGCTGCAGCCGGAAGACAGTCGGCTATGGGGCAGCCTGGGCGGCCTGTATCTGGCCCAGGGCGACACTGCACAGGCCGGGCATGCGTTCAACATGTCCTTGTCGATCGAGCCCAATGCCGGTGCCTTGACCAATCTGGGGACGATGAAATTCGATCACGGCGAATACGCGGTCGCCGCAGAACTGTTCCAACAGGCGACGGTGCTGGAACCGGAGGACTATCTGCACTGGGGCAACCTGGCCGATGCGCTGGCCGCCGCACCAGCAACCGCGGCGCAGGCGCAGGCGCCGTATCTGCGCGCAGCCCACCTGGCGCAGCAATACGTTGATGTGCGCCGCGATGATGCGTATGCCTTGGCCTTGCTGTCCTGGTACCGGGCCAACCTGGGCGAGCGTGCACGCGCGCTGCAGGATCTGCAGGCGGCGCGCGCGCTGGGCACACAGGCGGCCGAGGTCGCGTTGTGGTGTGCACAGACCTTGACCCTGCTCGGCGACAAGCCAGGCGCGCAAAGCTGCGTTGAAAGCGCGTTGAAACAGGGCATTCCGCAGCAGCGCATCGATGCCTTGCTGTCGCTGCAGCGTTACGCGCTGGTCGGCAGCGGCGTGCCTAAAGAGTAAGTGCCGGATTTTCCGTCCGTGGCGGCGGACCTCAGCGAGGAGTGGTCGTCATGAACCATAGCGTGTGGCTCTATCTTGTCGTCTCCATCGGAACGGTTGCAGGCGTTGCTGCCTGCGCCACCCAACCACCGCTTCCGGGTGAAGTATTGCAATGCACGGAGAATCTACCGCCGCGTATCGTCAAACTGGTCTACGTCGATGTGGCGTCTGGTCCCAATGGACCGGTAATCACTCCGGATGTATGCACAGTGCGTAGCGGTACGCAGGTGCTCTGGCGCACCGCAGAAGATGTATTGGACCCGTTCGCATTGGCGTTTGCCGAATCTCCCGGTGCGGCCGCGTATTACCGCAGTGCGGGCAACACAGGGCAGAAGGACTTCAACTCGCAGCGCATGGGCAGGCGGCAGGAAGTGCTGATCGTTGCAAAAACCGTAACCAGCGAGAACAACATCAAGTACGACGTGCGCATTGGCTCAAACCACCTCGACCCGGGGATCAAGATCATGCCGCGCTGATCGGCGCGGCGCGTGGCTCAGGATGCGTCCAGGCTCGCACGCACCGGTGCAAAGCTGCGCCGGTGCTGCGGGCAGGGTCCATGTGCGCGCAGCGCGGCCATATGGAAGGGTGTGCCATAACCCTTGTGCTGGTCGAAGCCGTACTCGGGATGCTGTTGGTGCAGCTCCAGCATGAAGCGGTCGCGGCTGACCTTGGCCAGGATCGATGCGGCCATGATGCTGCGGTCGATGGCATCGCCGCCGACCAGTGCTTCGGCTGGGCAGGGCAGGCCCTTGGGAAGCTTGTTGCCATCGATGCGGGCGAACTGGGCCACATGCGCCACGCCTTCCACCGCCAATCGCATGCCCTGCATGGTTGCCTGGAAGATATTGAGGCTGTCGATCTCGGCCACCTCGACCATAACGATCTTGTAGGCCAAGGCGCGTTCGATGATGCGGTCGTAGAGCTGGTCGCGGCGTAGTGCGGTCAATGCCTTGGAGTCGTCGAGGCCGTTGATGCGGGGGCGTTCGGGATCGAACACCACGGCCGCCACAGCGACCGGGCCGGCCAGTGGGCCGCGACCGGCCTCGTCGACGCCGGCGACCAGACGCGGGGCTTGTCGCGCGAGCAAGGCAGCATCGTCAAACAAGGACAGCGAGACATCCGCTGCCTTGGGAGTACGTCTGGCGGTCACGGCTGGCCTTGATTGAGCGGTGCCTGCAGCAGCCCGGCGACAGCGTCGGCAGCGCGTGCCGAGGCGTCCTGACGCAATTGCTGGTGCAACTGCTGGTAGTCGTCCTGCAGGCCGTTGACGCAATCGGGATGCTCAAACCAGTTACGTACTGCAGCGGCCAGATTGTCTGGGGTGCATTCGTGCTGGATCAGCTCCGGCGCCAGGTCCTTGCCGGCCAATACGTTGGGCAGAGCAAAGCGATTGACCTTGATCAGGCCCAGCGCCTTGACGATGCGATAGGTGAGTTCGGCCACGCGGTAGCCCACCACCATCGGTCGTTTGACCAGCATGGTTTCCAGTGTGGCTGTGCCGGAGGCCAGCATCACCACGTCGGCGGCGATCATTGCTTCGCGTGCCCTGCCATCGAGCAGGTGCAGGCGCGCGCTGGGTAGCGCCGCGCTGCGGATCTGCTCGGTAATCATCGCCTTGCACTTGGCGTTGGCCGCCGGCACGACGATATGCAGGCCGCGGTCCTGCTCGCACAGCTGCCACGCGGCGGCGAAGAACGGCGGGCCGAGCCGGCTCACTTCGCCCAGACGGCTGCCGGGCAGTACCGCGAGCAGCGTTGCCTGCCCGGGAATGCCCAGTGCTTGCCGCGCTGCCGTGCGATCAGTGTGCAGCGGGATTTCATCCGCCATCGGATGGCCGACGAAGCGCGCGTCAATGCCGTGGCGGGCATAGATCGGCGGTTCCATCGGGAACAGGCACAGCACCAGGTCGGCGCTGGCGCCGATTTTCTGGGCACGCTTCTCGCGCCAGGCCCAGACCGAGGGGCTGACGTAATGCACGGTGCGCAAGCCACGTTGCTTGAGCCACTTCTCCACGCCCAGATTGAAATCCGGTGCGTCGATGCCGATGAATACATCCGGTTGCCAGTCGAGCACGCGCTGGCGGAATTCCTTGCGCAGCTTCAGCAGACGCGGCAGGTGGCGCAGGATCTCGGCCAGCCCCATCAGCGCCAGCTCGCTGGCGTCAAACCAGGTCTCGCAGCCGGCGTTGCGCATCGCATCGCCGCCGATGCCGGCAAACTCGGCATCGGGGTAATGCGCACGCAGGGCATTGATCAGTCCGGCGCCGAGCAGGTCGCCCGACGCCTCGCCGGCCACCAGCGCGATGCGCGGCTTGCGCGCGTGACCCAAGCCCGAATCGCGAGTCTCTGCGCTCATCGCTGCAGCGGACGCTCGCCGTGCTCGATGAAGTCCAGCATCTGCTTGACGTCATCGCTGCTCTGCGCCTGCTCGGCCAGCGCCAACTTGGCTTCGGCCAACGGCACGCCGGCCACGTAGATGGTGCGGTAAGCGCGCTTGATCGCACTGATGCGCTCGGCGTCGAAGCCGCGACGCTTCAGGCCTTCGCTGTTGATGCCGCGCGGACGGCCGTGGCCGTCGATGCCGACCATGGTGAACGGCGGGATATCGCCGGTGACCAGTGCACCCATGCCGAGGAAAGCATGGTCGCCGATGCGGCAGAACTGATGCGCACCGGCAAAGCCGCTGATGATCACCCAGTTGCCGACCGAAACGTGGCCGGCCAGCGTGGTGTTGTTGGAGAACACGCAGTGGTCGGCAACGTGGCAGTCATGGGCGACATGCACGTAGGCCAGCATCCAGTTGTCGTTGCCGATGGTGGTCACGCCACCGCCACCGACGGTGCCGCGGCTGAGGGTGACGAACTCGCGGAACACATTGCGATCGCCGATCACCAGCTCGGTACGCTCACCGGCGAACTTCTTGTCCTGCGGCTCGCCGCCGACCGCAACGTGGCCGATGAAACGATTGTCGCGGCCGATCCGGGTCGGCCCGTGGATGCTGCAATGCGGCCCCACTTCGGTGCCGTCACCAATCTCGACGTCGGCGCCGATCAGGGTGAATGCACCCACGCGCACGCCTTGGCCAAGTTTGGCCGAAGGATCGATGACTGCGGTCGGGTGAATCAGGGGGGCGTTATCGCTCATCGTGTGCTCCAGGCAGATTATTCGCGGGTGCCGGCGCACAGCACTTCGGCGTGTGCGACGATTTCACCGTCCACCTTGGCTTCGCCGTAGTAGACCGCCATGTTGCGGATCATGCGCTTGACCTGCACATGCAGTTCCAGCACGTCACCCGGCACCACCTGCTTCATGAAGCGCACGTTGTCGACCTTGACCAGATAGAACAGCTTGGACTGCGCATCGCGGCCAAGGCTGAGCTGGGTCAGCACGCCACCGGCCTGCGCCAGCGCTTCGATGATCAGCACGCCGGGCATGATCGGCTGACCCGGGAAGTGACCCTGGAAATAGGGCTCGTTGATGGTGACGTTCTTGTGCGCGATGATGCGCTTGGCGTCCACATCCAGGTCGACAACCTTGTCGACCAGCAGGAACGGGTAGCGGTGCGGGATCAACGTCTGGATGGTGTTGACGTCGATGGGCATCTGCAGTGGTGCGTTCATTCTTTCTCCTTGCTCACAGCCAGGATGCGCCGTGCCAGCGAATCGAGCTGCTTGAAGCGCGCGGCGTTTTTGCGCCACGTGCGGTTGTCGGTCAAAGGGGTACCTGACGAGTATTCGCCCGGTTCGGTAATCGAGTTGCGCACCACCGACTTGCCGGTGATGACAACGTGGTCGCAGATTTCCAGATGGCCAACCACGCCGACGGCGCCGCCGAGCAGGCAGTAGCGGCCGATCTTGGCGCTACCGGCGATGCCGGTGGAGCCTGCGATGGCGCTGTGTGCGCCGATCTGTACGTTGTGGGCGATCTGCACCAGGTTGTCCACGCGCACATCTTCGTCGAGCGTGGTGTCTTCCAGCGCACCGCGGTCGATGCAGGTATTGGCGCCGATCTCGCAATCGTCGCCGATGCGCACGCCGCCCAATTGCGGCACCTTGATCCAGTGGCCGTTGTCCATCGCCAGGCCGAAGCCTTCGGCACCAAGCACGGCACCCGGATGGATGCGCACACGCTTGCCCAGTTTGACCCGGGCAACCAGGGTGACGCGGGCCAGCAGTTCCGTGCCGGCCTCGACCACGCAGTCGTCGCCGATGATGCTGCCGACGCCGATGATGCAGCTCTCGCCGACCACACTGCGCGCACCGATGCAGACGTGTGGGCCGATATGGGCGCTCGCCGCTACCGTCGCGCTGGGATCGATGACCGCGCTGGGGTGGATGCCGGGCTCGCGTACCGGCACGGTCTCGAACAGCGCACCGATCTTGGCGAAGGTCGTGTACGGGTCCTTGGCGACCAGAGCGGCACCCGGCGCGGCCTCGGCGTCATCGGCACGCAGCAGCACGATGGACGCCTTGCTGTCGGTCAGCTGGGCCCGGTAGCGCGGATTGGCCAGGAAGGTCAGCTGCCCGGGGCCGGCATGCGCCAACGTGGCAACACCATGGATGGCAACCGACGGGTCACCGTGCACCTGCAGGCCGAAACGGTCGGCAAGTTCCTGAGCGGTATAGGTAGGAGTATTCACGCAGCAAGTTTACCGTGTGCGCCGATGGCGGTCATGCGAACGGACGTTATCACCCTTGCAGGGCAAGGGCAGCGGGGTGGGCGGGTCGCCTGAAGTGCAGGTGTTCCGTGAGGCGCAGCTTTAACGGGAAGGCTATTTCCCGCGGAGCGCAAGCACGGGCCCCGTAAAAACAAACCCCGGGAATGATTCGCTTCCCGGGGCAGGTTGAGACCGTAGATCTGGTGTAGAGCCCCCTTTGGTAAAGGGGGCGCGCCGACAGGCGCGGGGAATTGGTGGACCAGAGCGCGCCCGGCTTTCATGCCATGGCATGAAAGCCGGTATCCGGGGCTTCACCCCGGATGAGCGGGTCAGTTCTATTTAGAACTGACCACCAAAGGTGAACTGCAGACGTTCGATCTCGTCGCCGTCTTCCTTCTTCAACGGGATGGCGTAGCTGATCGAGATCGGGCCAACCGGTGCACGCCACAACAGGGCCAGACCGGCCGAAGCGCGAAGCTCATTGGCCTTGAAGTTGCTGGTGCCGTTGTAGACGTTGCCGAAGTCGAAGAACGCCGAAACGCGCGCCGACGGGCTGTCGAACAGCTTCGGGAAATAAGCTTCGATCGAGCCGACCGTCTTCACCGAGCCACCCAGCGGCTGGCCGTTGTAGTAACCGCCGATGATTTCCGAGCGCGGACCCAGGGTGTTGTCTTCGAAGCCGCGCACCGAGTTGGTGCCGCCGGCGTAGAAGTTCTCGAAGAACGGCAGGCCGCTCGCCTTGACCTGGCGGTGGTTTGCGGTGGGGTTGCTGCCGCAGTCCACCACCTGGGTGGTGCCTGCGGTGCCGGGGACGGCCGGGATCGCCGGAGTAGTCGGGGTGGCCGGGGTACCCGGGGTGCCTGGAGTGCCCGGGATATCGTTCCAGCAGATATCACGGACCTTGTCCTTGCCGTAGGAGTCGCCGTAGCCCAGTTCCAGACGGGTATTGATCACCAGTGATGGGATGATCGGCCAGTACTTGGAGAACTGGTAGCTGAGCTTGTAGTACTCAACGGTCGAACCCGGCAATGTGGTTTCCAGACCGAGGCGCTGGTAGGTGCCGCGGGTCGGCATGAAGTAGTCGTTACGGGTGTCGCGTGCCCAGCCCAGCTCCGAACGCCAGGAATGGAAGGTGCGCGTACCCACCGCATCGATGTAATCGATGATCGCCTTCGGGGTGTAACCCTGATAGGTGGTGATCTGGTTGCTGTCGATGCCGAACATCAGCGAGAACGCATCGTTCTCTGTGATCGGAATGCCGAACACCACCTGCGCCGAACCGTTGGTGCTGTTGTACTGCGCGGTGTTGAAGTCGGAGTAGTCGAGCTCACGCCAGGACAGGTTGTAGCCCAGCGAGACGCCGTCATCGGTGAAGTAGGGGTTGGTGTAGCTGAAGCCATAGCGCTGCAGGTAGCTGCTGCGCGAGGCTTCGACCGACACGCGGTTACCACCGCCGAGGAAGTTGTTCTGCGACAGCTGCACCGAGGTGGTCATGCCGTAGGACTGCGAATAGCCCAGGCCGAACACGAAGCTGCCGGAGGTGGTTTCCTTGACGTTGTAGACCACGTCGACCTGGTCGTTGCTGCCGGTGACCGGCTGCGTCTCGACGTCGACCGACTCGAAGTAGCCCAGGCGCTGCAGGCGGATCTTGGAACGGTCGATCGCCGCCTGCGAGTACCAGCTGTTCTCGAACTGGCGCATTTCACGGCGCAAGACTTCGTCACTGGTACGCGAGTTGCCCTTGAACACGATGCGGCGCACAGCCACGCGCGGGCCCGGTACCACCTGCATGTTCACCGCCACGGTACGCTCGGCGCGGTTGCTGGTCGGGATCGGGTTGACCTTGGCAAAAGCGTAGCCAACGTTGGACAGGCTGTTGGTGATGCCGTCGGCACTGAACTCCAGCAGGGCGCGCGAGAACGTATCGCCGCTCTTCTGGATGACCATCTTCTCGACGTCTTCCTGCGGCAGGATGGTGTCGCCGGTGACCTTGATGTCGGAGATCTTGTACTGCTCACCCTCGGTCACACCGGCGGTGATGAACATGTCGCGCTTGTCCGGGCTGATCGAGACCTGGGTGGAGTCGATGCTGAAGTCGACGTAGCCACGGTCCAGGTACCAGGAGTTGAGCTTTTCCAGATCGCCGGACAGCTTTTCCTTGGAGTACTGGTCATCGCGGCGGTACCACGAGGCCCAGTTGTGCTCCTTGGACTCCCAGATGTCCATGATGTCTTCGGCCGGGAACTTCTCGGTACCGATCAGGTTGACGTGGCGGATCTTGGCCGCCTTGCCTTCCTTGACGGCAATGGCGACGTCAACGCGGTTGCGGTCCAGCGGGCTCACCGTCGGGGTGATTTCCACGTTGTATTTGCCGCGGTCGTTGTACTGGCGGCGCAGTTCCTGGGTCACCCGGTCCAGGCTCAGACGGTCAAAGGTGCCGCCTTCGCTCAGGCCGATGTCAGCCAGGCCCTTGAGCAGCTGCTCGCTCTTGATGTCCTTGTTGCCAGTGACGGTCAACTTGTTGATCGCCGGGCGTTCCTTGACGGTGACAACCAGGATGTCGCCCTGGCGGTCCAGTTGCACGTCTTCAAAGAAGCCGGTCTTGTACAGGGCGCGGATGGTGTCGCCGATCTTGGCGTCGTCCACCGTGTCGCCGCGTTCCACCGGCAGGTAGGTGAACACGGTGCCGGAGGAAATGCGCTGCAGGCCATCCACGCGGATGTCGCTGGCGGTAAAGGGCTCGGCTGCCTGTGCGAGCACAGGCAGGGCCAGACCAGCGGCAAGTGCGAGGGCCAGCAAGCGGCGATTGGGAAGTCGCGTCATATCACGTCCGGTTGGAGTCGATTTCGATAATGCGTGGATGCCGGCGTAAGACGACGACAGCGGGAAAAAGTTCATCGCGGAACCAAGCTGAGGATGTCGTTGTAGAACGCCAGTCCCATCAGCCCGGCCAACAGCGCCAGACCGATGTATTGGCCGGCAGCCATGGCGCGCTCGCTAAGCGGGCTGCCCTTGACCAACTCGATAAGGTAATACAGCAGGTGCCCGCCGTCCAAGATGGGGATGGGCAGCAGGTTGATGATGCACAGGCTCAGCGACAGCAATGCCAGGAAATACAGGAACCAATCCACCCCGCGTTCAGCCGAGGCATTGGCCACGCGGGCGATGGTGATCGGGCCGGAAATGTTCTTTACCGAGGCGTGGCCAGTGAGCATGCGCCGCATCATACCCAGCGAATCTGTCGCCAATTTGCCGGTTTCGCGCACGGCGGCGGGGAAAGCGGCAAGTACGCCGAACTGCTGGCGGGCGTCGTAAGCCGGCATCTGGCCGGTGGCGAATTCCAGGCCGATGCGCCAGATCGGTTTGCCGTCCGGTGCCTTGCCAGGCTGCGGGGTGATCTCCAGCGCCAGCCGTTCACCGGCACGCTCGACCTCGACCATGCCCGGCCCGCCTCGCTGGCCCAATTGCTGGATCAGGGGCAGTACCAGTCCTGCATCGTCCACGCGCTGGCCGTCCACGGCCAGGATCAGGTCGTTGGGCTGGATCAGGTTGGCCGCGGCTGAATCGGCCGCGACCTTGGTCACCCGGGCCGGCTGCAGCGAGAACTGCCAGGCTAGCCCCGCCAGTATCGGTACCTGCCGCTCGTCGAAACCAGCCGGCAGCTGCGACAGCGGCAGCACCCGGGTGCGCTCGTTGTCGAGGTTGTCGCGGACGCGCACGTGGGCATCCTGGCGGTCCATGGCAGCGGTGGTGAAGGCCACGCTGGCCTCGGCCCAGGTGTCGACGCTGCGGTCTTCGACGGCGAGGATGCGGTCACCGGCGACGAAGCCGGACTGGGCGGCCATACCAGTGGTGCGGCCGATGGTGGCCGAATAGTCCTGGCGGCCGATCACGAACATCGCCCACAGCAGGGCAATGCACAGGATCAGATTGGCGGCAGGGCCGGCGGCGACAATGGCGATGCGCTGCCAGACGGTCTTGTTGTTGAAGGCGACGGCGCGCTCACCGGCCGGGACCTCGACCTCGCGCTCGTCGAGCATCTTCACGTAGCCACCCAGCGGGATGGCGGCGATGGCGAACTCGGTACCGTTGCGGTTACGGCGGCTCCACAGTGGCTTGCCGAAGCCCACCGAGAAGCGCAGCACCTTTACCCCGCAGCGGCGGGCTACCCAGTAATGGCCGAATTCATGAAAGGTCACCAGCACGCCGAGGCTGACGATCATCCACCACACAGACCCCAGGAAATCAGCCATGGGCACAGCTCGGTTGTAGGGTGGGATCAGACATTCGGCAGGCGGGCAATGGCGGTTTCAGTGATATGGCGGGCCTGGGTATCAGCTGCCAACAGGACGTCCAGTGTATCGGCCGCCACGTAGGGCAGGGTAGATAGCGTGTGTTCCACCAGTGCCGGGATCGACAGGAAGCCTATGCGCCCCTGAAGAAACGCTGAAACGGCGACTTCGTTGGCGGCGTTCAGGATCGCAGGGGCGCTGCCGCCGGCCTCCATTGCCTGCCAGGCCAGACGCAGGCAGGGGAAGGCGTCCATGTCTGGCGCCTCGAAATCCAGCCGGCCCTGGGTCAGCAGATCCAGCCCGCCGACGCCCGATTCGATGCGTTGCGGCCAGCCGAGGCCGACTGCCAGGGTGGTACGCATGTCCGGCAGGCCCAGCTGGGCCAGAGTCGAGCCGTCGATGAACTCGACCAGCGAATGCACCAGGCTCTGCGGGTGCACCAGCACGTCGATGCGGGAACCGGGCACGTTGAACAGGTGGTGGGCCTCGATGACTTCCAGGCCTTTATTCATCAACGTCGCCGAATCGACCGAGATCTTCGGGCCCATCGACCACTTTGGGTGGGCAACGGCCTGTGCCACGGTTACCTTTTCCAACTCGGCGCGGCTGCGCCCACGGAAGGGGCCGCCGGAGGCGGTAAGAATGATGCGGCGGACACCGGCTTCCAGCCGCGCATCGCGCGAGCGCAGGCATTGGAAGATGGCGTTGTGCTCGCTGTCGATCGGAATGATCTCGGCGCCAGCGTTGGCGGCCTCACGGGTCAGCAGTTCACCGGCCAGGACCAGTGATTCCTTGTTGGCCAGCAGCAGGCGCTTGCCGGCGCGGGCGGCTGCGAGCGTGGACGACAGGCCAGCGGCGCCAACAATGGCGGCCACGACGGTGTCACAGCAGTCGCTGGCAGCCAGCGCGTCAATGGCGTGATGACCAGCATGCGCTTCAGTCGCCAGCCCGGCATCTTTGAGGCCATCACGCAGGTGTGTGAACAGCGCCGGGTCGGCAATCGCGGCGTGATCCGGGCGGTGCTGCCGGCACAGTGCGATCAATGCGTCCACATTGCTGCCCGCAGCCAACACGCTGGCGCGCATCTGCTGCGGGTGGCGGGCCATCACATCCAGCGCCGAGGTGCCAATGGAGCCGGTGGCGCCAAGGATGGCGACCTGACGTATAGAAGAGGTGGGCATGCTCAGAAGCCGAAGATTTCCTTGCCCAGCGCGAATACCGGCAGCGCGGCAAGCACGCCGTCGATGCGGTCCAGCACGCCGCCGTGGCCGGGAATGATATGTCCCGAGTCCTTGGCACCGGCATGGCGCTTGAGCAGGCTTTCAAACAGATCGCCGAGCACCGAGGCCAGTACCGCCACCGCGGTGACCAGCATCAGCCAGCCGAACTGTGAAGTCTGCACGCCGGCAAACCAGCCGAATACGCCAGCGGTGATCAGGCCGGCAACCAGGCCGCCAAGCAGGCCTTCAATGGTCTTGTTGGGGCTGATGCGCGGGGCGAGCTTGTGCTTGCCAAAGGTGCGACCCGCGAAATACGCGCCGGAATCGGCCGCCCAGACCAGAGTCAATGCGGTCAACAGCCACAGGTGGCCGTTGCTGCCAGCGTGTATCAGTACCAGCGAGGCCCAGGCCGGGATGATCGCCAGGCTGCTGGCGGCGAGCTTGAGCATGCGGGCGCTGCTTTCGTCATGCGCGCCAAAATCGAAGAAACGCAGCCACAGCAACGCCAACAGCCAGAAGCCGACACCGATCAGTGCCGCCAGTTGGAACAGCACCATGCTGCCGTCCGAGGCCCATACCAGCAGCACCATAAGCAGCAGGTTCAGCGCTACGAGCACGGTACGCGGCAGGCCAACCACACCGGTGAGCTTGAGCCATTCCCACAGGCCGATCAGGAATACCAGGGCGGCAGCGGCGGCCAGCCATTGGCTGGGCAGGAACAGGATTGCGCAGATCGCCACCGGGGCCATGATCAGCGCTGCAATCACACGGGTCTTTGTCATGAATGTGCGCTCGCTGCCGCAGCGGCGGCAATCTGGGCGCTGGTCAGACCAAAGCGGCGCTCACGCCTTGCATAGTCATCCAGTGCCAGTTGAAGGACGGCCGCATCGACATCCGGCCACAGCACGTCAGTGAACCACAGCTCGCTGTAGGCCAGCTGCCACAGCAGGAAGTTGCTGATGCGGGTGTCGCCACCGGTGCGGATGAACAGGTCCGGCGGTGGCATGTCGGCCAGTGCGACGTGCTGGCCCAGGGCCTGCTCGTCGATCTGCTCGGGGCGCAGGGTGCCGGCGGCGACCTGTTCGGCCAGCGCGCGTGCAGCCAGCGCGATATCCTGGCGACCACCATAGCTGGCGGCGATGCTCAGGGTCATCGCGGTATTGCCGATCGTGCGTTGCTCGGCCTTGTCCATGCGCTGGACGATGCTGCCAGCGAAGCGGCTGCGGTCGCCGATGAAGCGCACGCGCACACCGCGGCGGTGGAGTTCATCCACTTCGCGGTCCAGCGCACCGAGGAACAGCTTCATCAGCGAGTCGACTTCTTCCTGCGGGCGGCCCCAGTTTTCACTGGAAAACGCAAACAGGGTCAGTGCGCCAACGCCGCGTTCGAGGCAGAAGTCGATGCTGCGGTTGACCGCGCGCGCACCGGCACGGTGGCCGATCATGCGCGGCCGCCGGCGTTGCTGCGCCCAACGGCCATTGCCATCCATGATGATGGCAATGTGCCCCGGCAACGCCGGGGCAGCGGTGTCGTCGTGCAGGACGGAGGACACGCCTCAGACCGCCATCAGTTCCTGTTCTTTGAGCTTGACCACTTCGTCGACGTCCTTGATCGCCTTGTCGGTCAGCTTCTGGATGTCTTCCTGGCTGCGACGGTCGTCATCTTCGGTGATCGCCTTGTCCTTGAGCAGCTTGGCGACTTCCTGGTTGGCATCGCGGCGGATGTTGCGGATGGCGATCTTGGTTTCTTCGCCTTCCTTGCTCACCGACTTGGCCAGCTCCTTGCGGCGCTCTTCGGTGAGCGGCGGCAGGTTCAGGCGGATCACGGTGCCCATGGTGGTGGGGGTGATGCCGATGTCGGAGGCATAAATGGCCTTTTCCACTTCCTTGATCATGTTCTTGTCGAACAGGGTGATCACCAGAGAGCGTCCTTCGGACACGCTGATGCTGGCCACCTGATTCAAGGGGGTGTCGGTGCCGTAAGCCTTGACCTTGATGCCGTCCAGCAGGGCCGGTGAGGCGCGGCCGGTGCGGATGGTGGTAAGGGTATGGCGCAGAGCGTCAATGCTCTTGGTCATGCGCGCCTGCGCATCTTGCTTGATATCGTTGATCATCGGCCGAATCCTGGATGTTTCTAGAACCGGCCGATTATAGGCGATTACCCCTGCCCACCGCGCCGGCAGCGTGGGTTAGTGTGCGTCGCGGCCGTGGACCAGGGTGCCGATGTGCTCGCCGTGCAGGATTTTCAGCAGTTCGCCGGGCTGGCTCATGTCGAAAACGCGCAGCGGCAGGTCGCTGTCACGGGCCAGGGCAAAGGCGGCCGTGTCCATGACTTCCAGACCCTGGCTGATGACCTGGTCGTAGCTCAGGCTCTCATAGCGGACCGCATCGGCGTGCTTGTTGGGGTCCTTGTCGTAGACGCCGTCGACCTTGGTGGCCTTGAGCAGCAGGTCGGCACCGATCTCGATCGCGCGCAGTGCGGCGCCCGAATCGGTGGTGAAGAACGGGTTGCCGGTGCCGGCGGCGAAGATCACCAGGCGGCCCTTTTCAAGGTGGCGGATGGCGCGGCGGCGGATGTAGTCCTCGCACACGTCATTGATCTTGATCGCGCTCATCACCCGGGCCTTGCCGCCGGCTTTCTCAAGCGCGTCCTGCATGGCAAGGGCGTTGATGACGGTCGCCAGCATGCCCATGTGGTCGCCGGTGACGCGGTCCATGCCGCCTGCAGCCAGGCCGGCGCCGCGGAAGATGTTGCCACCACCGACCACCAGTGCGATTTCGACGCCGGCGTTCTGGGCCTCGATGACTTCATGGGCCAGACGGTTGATGACCTTGGGGTCGATGCCGTAGTCCTCGTCTCCCATCAGCGCCTCCCCGGAAAGTTTCAACAGGATGCGGCGGTAGGCGAGCTTGGACATGGTGACCTCAGATGGCTGGAAAACGCGGGGGATTCTAACGGATGCCGCAGTTTCAGGTGACATCTATTGTTGCAATGCAGCGACAAAATGCCGGTCAATCGCTATCTGGTTCAGCAGGCGGTGGGGTGGGGATCCGGTGCGCGGGCGATTACCCGGTTGCGGCCAAGGTTCTTGGAGCGGTACAGCACGTCGTCGGCGGCCTTGAGCAGGTCGCGCATGTCAGTGAAGCGCTCATACGCGCCATGGGTGGCGACGCCGGCCGAGAAGGTCACATGCAGCGGCATGTCAGCCACGGTGACGATCGGGGCCTGGGTGATGGCGCCAAGCACGCGGCGTATCACCTCCAGCGCGGTCTGCTCGTTGGTGCCCGGGAACAACACCACGAACTCCTCGCCGCCGAAGCGGGCGACGGTATCGCTGCCGCGCAGCTGACCCTGCAGCTGGTTGGCGAACGCCTGCAGCACCTGGTCACCGACCAGATGGCCGTGCTGGTCGTTGATTTTCTTGAAATCGTCCAGGTCGATGAAGGCTACCGACAGTGGTCGATCGGCGCGGCCGGCGCGGTCGAATTCCTGCGCCAGCACCACTTCCAGTTGGCGCCGATTCAACAGGCCGGTGAGCGCATCCAGGTGTGCCTGTTCGGTCAGGCGACGCGCTTGCTGCTCGAAGTCATCGGCGCGTCGCTTGGCGGCGCCAGCGTCCTGCAGTTCGCGCAGATTGCGCAGGGCCATCAATTCGGCGGCGTGATCGAGCAGGTAGGTGATGCGCGCGGGTGACGGCACCGGCACGTCGAACAGCGCGCTGATCTCCGGCAGCATCTGGCTGACCTGTTGCAGTACCAGTTCGAACTGGCTGCTGTCCATTTCCAGCTGTGCATGCACCAGGCGCAAAGCGGTGTCGCGGGCCTGGTCGGTGTCCTTGCTCAGCCAGATCTCCGCAATGCTGCCTGACAGAGCAACACAGCGGCCGAACAGGTCGGTTGGTTCGGCAGGCGCTTCGCTGTGCCTGATAGCGTCGACCAGGTAGGGCGGCAAGCCCCATTGCTCGCACAGTTCGGCACCGACATCGGCGTGGCTGCACTCGAATATGGTTCGTTCGTGGGCGAGCAGTTCCTCATTGCTGCTGGCACCGGCAAGCAGGCTGGGGTAGTTGTCGCCGCGCAGCTGCAACAGGGCAAGGATGCCGATGTCCTGCAATAGGCCGGCCAGCATCAATTCTTCCACGCGGCGCACGTTGCGGGCCAGTCCGAGGTAGCGGGCGGCCAGGGCGCTGAGGATGCTGCGCCGCCAGACCGCTTGCAGCAGCTGGGCGTGATCTTCGTCCTCGCGCAGTGCGCGTGACAGGCTGAAGCCCAGGGCCAGCTGCAAGGTGGCGTTGAGGCCCAGCATGGTCAGTGCCTGGCCCAGGTTTTCAATGCGGCGGCGACTGGCGTATAGCGGCGAATTGGCGATGCGCATCATGCGTGCGCTCAAGCCCATATCCAGTGCTATCACGTCGGCGGCGCTGGCGATGTCGGTTTCCGGATCCTGCGCAAGCTCAATCAAACGGACAGCGATGGCCGGTGGCGAGGGCAGATTTCGGCAGAGGGACAGGGCTGCGGTGAGCTCGGGGGACATGTCAAAGAAGCAGTCGGCAGTACTGCAAGCATACAGGATGCCTTAAGCAAAGACGGGGATTGCGGTCCAGTGCCGGGAGTGTGCCGTCGCGGGTGGCTTGCGGCAAAGAAAAAGCCGCGAATAATCGCGGCTTTTTCAGGTGTTGCAGGCAGCGGGTACTTAGACCTGCATCGCCTTGGCAACTTCGGCGGCGTAGTCTTCCACCACCTTCTCGATGCCTTCGCCGACAGCCAGGCGCTGGAAGCCGATGACGTCGCCGCCAGCAGCCTTGACGGCCTGCTCGACGGTCTTGTCGCTGTCCAGTACGTAGCTCTGGCCGTACAGGGTCACTTCGCTGATGATCTTGTTGATCTTGCCGCTGATGATCTTTTCCAGGATGTCAGCCGGCTTGGCTTTGTCCTTGTCGGTCATCTTGGCCAGCTCGATTTCCTTTTCCTTTGCAACGAAGTCGGCCGGAACGTCGGATGCCTTGTTGTGCGGCGGGTTCATCGCGGCCACGTGCATTGCCAGGCCCGAAGCCAGCTCGGCGTTGCCGCCGGCCAGTTCGACCAGCACGCCGATCTTGCCGTTGCTGTGCACGTAGGTGCCAACGGTGTTATTGCCGCTGATCTTGACCAGGCGACGGATCTGGATGTTTTCACCCAGCTTCTGGATCGCGATGGCGCGGGTCTCTTCGACGGTTTCGCCGCTGGCCAGCTTGACCGACTTCAGGGCTTCAACGTCGGCGGCGCCGGATGCCAGGGCGGCAGCGGCAACGGCATCGACGAATGCCTTGAAGTTGACGTCGTTGGCAACGAAGTCGGTTTCCGAGTTCACTTCGACCAGGACGGCGTTGCCGCCGTTGCTGGCAACGCCCACGCGGCCTTCAGCGGTGACGCGATCGGCCTTCTTGTCGGCCTTGGCAGCACCGGACTTGCGCAGGGCTTCCGCCGCTGCGTCGATGTCGCCGTTGGTCTCGGACAGAGCCTTCTTGCACTCCATCATGCCGGCGCCGGTGCGCTCGCGCAGTTCCTTGACCAGGGAAGCAGTGATTTCCATGGAATTACCTCATCAATAGAAAGGGGTAGGCCGGCCATGATGGCCGGCCGTTGTTACGCAGCCCTGTCAGTGCTCGGCGCCGTTGGTACCGGCACAGGGGGAGCGGGCGCAATGGCTGCGCCCGCCGGTGGGGATCAGGCCGAAGCCTCGTCACCCTTCTTGGCCGGAGCCTTCTTGGCCGGAGCGCGGCGGGTCGGCTTGGCCTCTTCGCCAGCAGCGGCTTCGCTGAACTCTTCTTCGCGCACGGTGGCGGCGTTCGGAGCAGCGGCCTTGCCTTCCAGCACGGCGTCAGCAGCGGCGCGGGCGTACAGCTGCACGGCACGTATGGCGTCGTCGTTGCCCGGGATGGCGTAATCAACCAGTTCCGGGTTGTAGTTGGTATCAACCACGGCGATCACCGGGATGCCGAGCTTCTTGGCTTCCTTGATGGCGATGTCTTCGTGACCGATGTCGATGACGAAGATGGCGTCGGGCAGACGGTTCATTTCCTTGATGCCGCCCAGCGAGGCTTCCAGCTTGTCGCGCTCGCGGCGCAGGCCCAGCACTTCGTGCTTGACCAACTTGTCGAAGCTGCCGTCGGTTTCACCGGCTTCCAGTTCCTTCAGACGGGCGACCGACTTCTTCACGGTGGCGAAGTTGGTCAGGGTGCCGCCCAGCCAGCGCTGGTTCATGAACGGCATGCCGCAACGCTCTGCTTCTTCCTTGATGGATTCGCGTGCGCTGCGCTTGGTGCCGAGGAACAGGATGGTGCCGCGCTTCTGGGCAACCGAGGAGATGAAGTTCATCGCATCGTTGAACAGCGGGACGGTCTTTTCCAGGTTGATGATGTGGATCTTGCCGCGGGCGCCAAAGATGTACTGGCCCATCTTCGGGTTCCAGTAACGGGTCTGGTGGCCGAAGTGGACGCCGGCTTCCAACATCTGACGCATGGTGATCTGGGGCATTGCAAAACTCCTGATGGTGGAACTGACACCGCGCGCGACCGGTTTGTTGGAGTCGTGCTGCGATGCGCGGCTTCTATAGGGAGCGCGCAAACAGTTCCGGGGTTGGGCTTCCCTGGCGCCTCCGTGGCCGAACCCTGAAGAACAGGGCACCCCGGCACGGATGGGGGCGACAGGTGAGGATTCACCGGTTGACGCCCGGTGTCAGCGCGCTCCAGCGGGTATGCGCCCGAAAAAGCCGGCGAAGTATAGCCCTTGGATGAGCTGGGTGCAATTTTCCCGCTTGGCGGAGGGATTTGCGCCGGCCTAGTAGGTGAGCGTGACCGTGATCGTGTCGCTGTAGCTGCCAGGGATGGGGGTTGGCTGTGGGAACACCCTGCCATAGACGGGGAACGATACATCCTCGTTTTCACCGACGTCACTGGCGCCGGTCGCCTCCGAGTCGCCCCAGGGGATGAGCAGTGCCGGGTCGAGGTACAGCTCGTAGGGCAGGAAATTGCCATTTGAGGCCATCCGGCGCTGTCCATTGGCAGGGTTGCTGCCGTTGCTCAGGGTCATTGTCCATGCCGTACCGGTGGCGCAGCGCAGGCGGATCAGCGAGCTCTGGTCGCGGGGGGCGTCGAGGCGGCTGGTGCTGCCAAAGTCCAGGTCGGTGGCGATGGTGATCAGGCAGGCGCTAGGTACCTGCGCGGTGACGGTGCCAAAAAGGAACTGCGATTGACCAGCACCACCCAGCAGGGGAAAGGTGCCATCGCGGCAGTTCTCCGCGGTCGGGGGCGCGAGTAGTGGTGGGCCATAGCTGTAACGGAGGATGGAGGTGCCTGGGTTGCCCTGGTATCGGTAGGCTGCTGGCAACGTTTGTCCACCCGGGACGCGGGCATAGATGTTGAATGGGATCTGTTGTGGGCTCAGGGCTCCTGCCTGGACCGAAATCGCATAGACGGGCTGGTTGCCGCCAAATGCACCGAGCAGCTGTGTCTGCGCCGGGTTCGAATAGAGGTCGTAGTTCATCAGGGCGCCTGCGTCGTTTGTCATGCGGCGTGGTGCCACCCCGCCGGGAACGCCTTCGCCAGGGAAGATGCAGGCGGTGATCTGGTTGCCGAACGGTGCAAGGCCCTGGCAGCTGACGACGACGGTGGCCGCTGTGTCGGTGGTGCCTGTGCTGTGGATTTCGCCGAAATCGACGTTCGGGCTGCGGATTACCTGGCAGCTTTGTGCCCAAGCGGAGAGCGGGAGCCCTACCAGCACCAGCACCAGGATGCGTTGTGTCGCGATAAGCGGGTTCTGCGGCGATGAGTTGGCCGTGTCGCTCATCGTTGGCACTGCAGGGTAGTGACGCCAGGCGGATCGCTGCCTTGCATGGCGATGGGCAGGGCGATCACGCAATCGAGGCTGTCGTTCACCGGGATGCGCAGCACCGCGCCGGCTGGCGGGTCCTGCAGATACACCTCGCCGTCATGGCCGGTGACGGTGGTTGCGACGATCTGGCCTGCCAGTTCGACTGCGATCATGTTGCCGGCGCCTAGCCACTTCCCATCCGCGTCGCGGACCTGCAGGCGCATCGGGCGGCTTGGCTGCAGCTTGAACACCACGCTTGCGGCGCTGCCAGATGCGGGTACCACCAACTGCTGTGGAGTATCCAGCAACAAGTCCATTGGCAAGCCCAGGGTGTCAATGCTGATCAGGTTGCGCTGCCATGCGCGCAGCGGTGCAACCAGCAGCTGCCCATGCGCATCGGTGCTGCCGACCAAACGGTTCTCCAGTCGCACCGGGACCTGCGCCACGCCATTGGTCGACACCAGGGCAAACGCGTCGTCAACCTGGCGCAGTGCACGTATGCCTTGGCCGAACCACACGATGCTGCCATTGGCATCGGCGTACACGGCGGTGCCGGCATCGGTGTCGTAGTCCATGCCCAGGCGCCACTGGCCGGCGTCGCCGAGATGGCTCAGTTCGGCATTGGCGCTGCGGCGTGTGCCCAGGTTCGCCTGCGCGCGCCAGCCCCAGCCGCCCGCATCTGCCGACACGCTGCGACCTGCCTGCAAGGCGAGTGCGTTGCCGTCGTCGCCGTGGCGCAGTGAGCTGCTGAGCTGTGTAAGCCGATCCAGCGGCAGGGAGACATACAGGTTGGCGCTGTCCATCCGCGGGCTGTCCAGGTCGTGCTGGAACTGCACGCTGAGCCAGGCATTGCCGCGCAGATTGCGCGACCAGCCCAGTCCGGTCAGGCGGGTAGGGGGGCTGCCTGGGTAGTGCTGGGACACGTAGCTGAGGCTGAACTGACCGCTGTGGACATTGCCCAGGCCAACAAAGAACTGGTCGGTACGGCGGGGTAAGCGGGCATTGGCAAGAAATGCCGGGGCGTCGCGGAAAGTGCTGCTGCTGCGCTGGGTGCGGGCCGAGACGCTGAAACCGTGCGCGCTCCATTGATAACCAAGCGCGTGTTGATGTCCCGGCAGCTTGCCGGCGTGACTCCTGCTGAACGAGCCGCTCAGTACCCCGCCGCGCCTGCCCAGCAGGGCCACCGCGCCCACGCCGGCCAGCTGCAGGTCCGCGCTGAGCTCGGTATGTGCCTCGATGGTCAGTTGTTGGTGCACGCCGTGGCGCAAGCTGGCGCTGGCCATCGGTCTGTCGCCGTAAGCGAAGGAGCGCAGCCCGTAGTCCTCACGCAGTACGCCCAGATCCAGTGACCAATCGCTCAGGCCGGCCTGTAGTAGGGAGGGCGTGCCGTACAGTGCAAACTCCAGCATCCGCTGCTGTCCATTGATGTCGGTCACCAGCAGCTGCGCTTGGCCACTGCCATTGAGGGTGGGGGTGGCATCCAGCTGGAACCGCCCAGGCTGCACGTTGCGGCTGGCCTGGCGGATGCCATTGATGTACAGGTCGATGGTGGAAGGCAGCAGGGCATCGCCGCTGAATGAAGCCAATGGCGTGGTCACCCGGTACGGCTGCAGGGAGAAGTTGCGCGACAGGTGTACGCCCGCGATGCGGGCGGCACGCGACCATTCGAGCGCGCCGGTTATGGTGTCTCCAATGCCCAGGCTGAGCATCGGACCGGGCAGATCGAGTTGCCAGCGGCTGTCCAGACGGGTGTTCCTGTGCTGCCAGTGGCCTTCGCTGCCGTCCAGACTGGTGTTCTGGGTGGTGGACCAGATGCCTGCCCCCATACCGAACAGGCGCAGCTCGCTGAAGCTGCTGGCGCTGCGGAATCCGCGTTGCTGTTGCACATGCAGGTCGTAGTTGAGCAGGAGGCCGGCGCTGCTATCGCTTGCAGCGAGCACGGTGGGAGGTGCCGCCAGGCGCAGTTGAGTGAGTGGTCGATTCAGACCTGCCAGCGGCAGCTGCAATGCGAGGCGCTGGTTGGGCGCGTCGTAGCTGATGTTTATATCTGGAAGTTGGGCGAGATCAACCGATTGCTGTTCGGGTTCGATGCCCGCGGGCAGGCGCAGGCCCAGTTTCCGCAAGGTCGCCGCGCTTGCAGACAGCTGCTGTCCGCTAACGATGAAGCGCGCCAGCTGGGTGCTGCTGCCCTGATTGACCCGGACTTCCAGGTACAGCTCCTGCGGCAACTGTTCGCCAATACCGGCGAGTGCCGTATCCGGGTGGGCAGATGGCGCGGCAGACAGGGAGGAACTACTCGCCATGAGCATCGCCAGATCAACGGTCAGCAGAGCGCAGCGGCTGCGGAATGGCGGCATCGTTCAGCCTGGCCTGCAAAGTGCCGATGAGGGGGAAGGGGCGTGGTAGCGGCAGCGTCCATCGCATGTGTTGGCCCGCCAGCACATAGCCCAGCAGGCCGGGTGTCAGTTCAATCGGTGGGCCGTTCTCGGGCAGCCAGCGCAACTGGCTCAGGCGCATGCGCTGGGCGCCCGTGTTGTGTACGGCCAGGGTCAGCAGGCCGGCATCTACCTGCCAGCTGGCGTGCAGTCCGCTTGTGTCGGCAGCGGTCTTGCTTCCCAGTTCGCGCGGGCTCGCACCCGCGGGTAGTACGAACGCCGGGATCGAGTAGCGCAGCAGGAAATTCAGGCCCTGGTTGGGTTTGGGGTGGGTGGTGGGAAGTTCATCCACCAATAGGCGATAGGCTTGTTCCTGCGTATCACCCGCGGGCAAAGGAGCCGGCCGCAGTACGCGTACCAACTGCCGTTGGCCGGGGCCGATCTTGACGATGGCGGGGCGTGCCAACAGCATCTGCGATGGCTCAAGCACGTCAGCCGAATCGCTTTGGGTCCAACGCTGTATGCGCACCTGCGCATGCAATGGCTGATCGCCGCTGTTCTCCAGCCACAGTGCCTGCGCCTGGACGCCGTCGCCGAACTCCAGCAGGATCGGTGCAACCTGCAGATTGCCGGCGCTTGCCACGGGGGCCAACAGCAACAGGCCCCAATGCGCCCGGCGCAAGGGGTGCGGACCGGTTCCACTGACGCGTGGGCAGGCTGGCTGCATCTGGTCCGGACTCAGTAGGTGATCGTGGCAATCACCGTGTCGCCGTAGCTGCCGGCTGGCGCATCGGTGGAAGGCACGCGGCCATAGACCGGGATGGTCTGTGCACTGGCGGTGCCGGTGCCGGCCAGGGTATCGGTGCCAATCGCCTCGCCCCAGAAGTTCTGCCGACCGGCATCGCGGTACAGCCCATAAGCGACGAAGTTGCTTGCGCCATCGCTCATGCGTCGGTTGTCGGCGGCAGCGGTGGTGCTGGTGGCATTGGCACCGGGATTCATGCCGATGGTGTAAGGGGTGCCGTTGGTGCAGTTCACTTCGAGCGTGCCTTGGGCGTCGAGTGGGGTGCCGGTGGCGCGGGCTACGGTGCCAAAGTCGATGTCGCTGGCGGCGACGGCCTGGATATCACAGGACTCGGTGATGACGATGCGTACCTGGAACTGCGCGGTCTGGGTTGCTGCCTGAGTGAGGCCTGCAGTTCCCGTCAATGCAATGCTGGCTGCGGTGATCAAGAGCGTGCGCGTGAGCATGTCGATTCTCCCGGCGGTTGGCGGCAGTGGCGATGCCATGGGGCATGGCGTCGGCCTGCGCGCAGAGCTAAGCACGGCAGCGCTACGCTGACACGTGTTCACGCGGGCAGTTTTGCCTGAACAGGGGATGTTGCTAAGTTCGGTCAATCGGGACGTTGTGCCGATCGGTTGGGGTCTCCGCTGGCCGAGGTCATGCGCGCGGCTGCCGCGGCGCGCTGTCGGTTTGGGTGATTCGCCTAAGCGTGGAAGGGAGGGGGGGGGCGGTCGGGGTTCCCGCTCAGGAAGGTAGCGGTCGGATTCGGGCGAGGCGTTCGATTCCGTGTTTATTAATGTGAAATACTTAGCGAAATAGACCAAATGGGGGATAATCGGCCCATGGCAATCAACCTGAAAACCCCCGAAGAAATCGAGAAGATGCGCATCGCCGGCCGTCTGGCGGCTGAGGTGCTCGACATCATCACCCCGCACGTCAAGCCCGGTGTCACCACCGAAGAGCTGGATCGCATCTGCAACGACCACATCATCAATGTGCAGGGCACCATCCCGGCCAATGTGGGTTACCGCGGATTCCCCAAGACCGTGTGCACCTCGGTCAACAACGTCATCTGCCACGGCATTCCCAGCGAAGCCAAGGTGCTCAAGGATGGCGACATCGTCAATATCGACGTGACCGTCATCAAGGATGGCTGGCACGGTGATACCAGCCGCATGTACTACGTCGGCACACCGTCGGTGATGGCCAAGCGTCTGGTGGAAACCACCAAGGAAGCCATGTGGCGCGGTATCCGTGCGGTCAAGCCGGGCGCGACGCTGGGCGATGTGGGTCATGCGATCCAGGAATTCGCCGAAGGTGAACGCTTCAGCGTGGTGCGCGAGTATTGCGGCCACGGCATCGGCAAGGTCTACCACGACGAACCGCAGGTATTGCATTACGGCCGTCCGGGTCAGGGCCTGGTGCTCAAGCAGGGCATGACCTTCACCATCGAGCCGATGATCAATGAAGGCACCCGCTACACCAAGGTGCTGCCGGATGGTTGGACCGTGGTGACCAAGGACCGCAAGCTCTCGGCACAGTGGGAACACACCATTGTGGTGACCGAGGATGGCGTTGAGGTATTGACGCTGTCGCCGGCGGAAACCGCGCAGGCATGACCTCACTGCCGGCGGGCCCGATTCTGGACACGCCGGCAGATCCTGCCGGTGACGTGCAATGGGCTGCCGATGCACGGCAGTCGCTTGCCCACACCGATGCCCGCCTGGGCAAACGCTTCGAGCAGACCGACAATGTCGAACGTCTGCCCGGCCTGCGCGCACGCGCGGTCGATCAACTAATCATCGAAGCCTGGCAGCGCTGCATTCCTGCAACGGGTGGTTTGGCCCTGTTCGCGGTCGGCGGCTACGGCCGTGGCGAGCTGTTCCCGCGCTCGGACATCGACCTGCTGGTGCTGGCTGAAACCGACGTGCAGCAACGCCACGAAGCCGCACTGGCGCGGTTGTTCGCCTTGTTGTGGGATGCAGGCTTGCCGGCCAGCCATGCGGTGCGCTCGGCAACGCAATGTGTACACGCCGCGGCCGATCAGACGGTGCTGACAGCCTTGATCGAGGCGCGCCCGCTGGTCGCTGATGCAACCGCCCAGCACGGTCTGGCGCGGGCGATCGCGCCCAGTCTGGTATGGCCGCCGCGCGAATACTTCCTGGCCAAGCGCGAGGAGCTGCTGGCGCGGCACCAGCGTTTTGGTGACACCGCCGACAACCTCGAGCCGGACATCAAGGATGGCCCGGGCGGTCTGCGCGATCTCAATACCCTGGGCTGGATGGCGCTGCGCGCCTTCGGCGTCAGCAATATCGATGCGCTGGTCGGCTTGGGCCATCTGGGCCTGGACGAGGCCGCCGCGCTGAAGCGCGAACGCCAGGTATTGGCGCGGTTGCGCTTTGGCCTGCACCTGGTGGCGCAGCGTCCGGAAGAACGGCTGCGCTTCGATTACCAGAAGACCTTGGCCGCGCGCATGGGTTTTGGCGATGACGCCGAAAGCCTGGGTGTGGAAAAAATGATGCAGGGCTTCTACCGCAGTGCGACGGTCATCCGCCGCATCAGCGACCGCCTGCTGCAACGCTTTGAAGAACAGTTTGATGGCGAGGCGACACCGCAGCCTGTAGGCGAGGGCTTCTCGCTACGTCGCGGCTATCTGTCCGCTGATGATCCGTTCTGGCCGCATGGTGATATCCGCAGCATCTTCGCGCTGTTCGCCTGCTGGGCACGCACCTCCGATGTGCGCGGCCTGCACTCGATGACCGCGCGCGGTCTGGCCGAGATGCTGGACGAAATTCCCGCCTATACCGCCGTGGACGAAGACGTCCGCGAGCAGTTCATGGCCTTGCTGCGCGGCCCACGTGCGGTCGATACGCTGGCGCGGATGGCGCGTCTTGGCGTGCTTGGCCAGTGGATTCCCGCATTTGCCGCAGTATCCGGGCGCATGCAGTTCGACCTGTTCCATGTCTACACGGTGGACCAGCACACCTTGATGGTGTTGCGGAACATGGCCTTGTTTGCCGCTGGCCGCGCCGATGAGCGTTTCTCCATTGCCCACGAAGTCTGGCCGCGCCTGCGCAAGCCGGAGCTGCTGTTGTTGGCCGGCCTGTTCCATGACATCGCCAAGGGCCGGGGCGGTGACCATTCCGAACTGGGCGCGGTGGATGCGCGCGAATTCTGCAGCGCACATGGTTTGAGCAGTTCCGATACCGAGCTGGTGGCGTGGCTGGTCGAGCAGCACCTGCGCATGTCGATTACCGCGCAGAAGCAGGACATCACCGATCCCGATGTGATCCACCGTTTTGCCGGCCTGGTCGGCGACCGTGATCGTCTCGATTACCTCTACCTGCTTACCTGCGCCGATATCGCTGGTACCAGCCCCAAGATGTGGAATGCATGGAAGGACCGGCTGCTGGCTGACCTGTATTTCGCCACCCGCCGCGCCTTGCGCGAGGGCTTGGAGCATCCGCTGCCGGAAGCCGAACGGGTGCAGGAAGCGCGCGACAACGTACGCGAGCAGATGCGCCTGCTCGGCCATGATGATGCGGTGATCGACCGCCAGTTCGCGGCCATGCCCGACGAAAGCTTCGTGCGTTTCCGTCCTGAGCAGCTGGTATGGCAGGCGGCGTCGTTGGTGGAGGTTCACAAGGGCGGAACCTTGGTCAAGGTTCGACGAATCACGCCCGAGAGTGATGCGTTGGAAGTCTTCGTGCATTCACCGGACCGCGACGGCATGTTCGCCGCGATCGTGATGACCCTGGACCGTGCCGGCTATGGCATTCACCGTGCGCGCGTGCTGGATGGCCCGGACGACACCATCTTCGATACGTTCGAAGTGACGCCTGCTGGCAGCTTTGCCGATGGCGACGCCGTGCGCCTGGAGACCGTGCTGCGCAAGGCCTTGGCCGGCAATATCCTGATCCTGCGACCCTCGCGACGGGTGATGCCGCGCCAACTCAAGCACTTCCGCTTCGCCCCGCGCATCGAGTTTCTCGACGCCAGTCACGTAGGCCGGACCGTCTTGAACCTGGTGGCGCCGGATCGTCCCGGTCTGCTTGCCGATGTGGCGCATGTGCTGCGTGACCAGCGCCTGCGCGTGCAGGATGCACGCATCGCCACCTTCGGCGAGCGTGCTGAGGATCAGTTCCAACTTACCGATCGTCACGATCACCCCCTTACCGAAACCTCCATGCAGGCGTTGCGCGATGCATTGCTTGCCTGCCTGGACCCCGACAACAAGCCAGGAGACCCCCACTGATGGCAAGCAAGCCCGCAACCAAGAAGACCGTGACCAAGAAGATCGCCAAGAAGGCTGCGCCTGCAAAGGCCGCGCCGAGCAAGGCCGCAGCGCCGAAGAAAAAGGCCGCAGCAGCGACCAAACCGGTCGCCAAGCCTGTTGCGAAGGCGGTCAAGGCACCGGTCAAGAAGGTTGCCGCTGCCAAGCCGAAGTCGATCAAACCGGTGGCACCATCGGTTGGCCCGCGCAGCCTGCGCAAGCCGCCGGCACCGGGCGTTGCCGAGCTGAAGTTCGGTATTGAAAGCGCATTCGAGCGCCGCACCATGCTGACCATGGACGAGATCGAAGGGTCGACCCGCGCGCTGGTCAACCGCGTGATCGATGGCCTGGAGTCCGGTGAATTCCGTGTTGCCGAGCCCGATGGCAACGGCGGCTGGAAGGTCAACGAATGGTTGAAGAAGGCCGTGCTGCTGTACTTCCGTGTCAACGACATGGCGGTGATGGACGGCGCCCCGGCACCGTTCTGGGACAAGGTCGAGTCGCGCTTTGAAGGCTACGACGAAGCCGCCTTCCGCCAGGCCGGCGTACGCGTGGTACCGGGTGCGATAGCACGTCGCGGCACGCATTTCGGCAAGGACGTGGTGCTCATGCCGAGCTTCACCAATATCGGCGGTCACGTCGGTGAGGGCACCATGGTCGATACCTGGGCCACGGTGGGTTCGTGTGCGCAGATCGGCAAGCATTGCCACCTGTCCGGCGGTGCCGGTATTGGCGGCGTGTTGGAGCCGCTGCAGGCCAGCCCGACCATCATCGAAGACCATTGCTTCATCGGCGCGCGCTCGGAAGTAGTGGAAGGCGTGGTTGTCGGCCACCACAGCGTGATCGGCATGGGCGTATTCCTGAGCCAGAGCACCCGCATCTACAACCGTGCCACCGGCGAAGTGACGTATGGCTATGTGCCGCCGTACAGCGTGGTGGTCAGCGGCTCGCTGCCGTCCAAGGACGGTACGCATTCGCTGTACTGCGCGGTGATCGTCAAGCAGGTGGACGCCAAGACCCGCAGCAAGACCAGTGTCAATGATCTGCTGCGTGGGTTGGCGGACTAAGCCTCGCCAGAGGTGCAGCGCCGTCCCTTCTCCCGCGAGCGGGAGAAGGTGCCCCGAAGGGGCGGATGAGGGGAGCTTTAGCTTCGCTCTTATTCTGAGGGCTAGAAGCTTGGGCAATGAGCTAGAAGCTTCCCCTCACCCCAACCCCTCTCCCGCAAGCGGGAGAGGGGCTTTGTCATGCGGGCTTTGGATTTCAGAATGACCACGATCTACGGACTAAAAAACTGCGACACCTGCAAGAAAGCCACCAAGTGGCTGGATCGCTTCAATGTCGCCTACACCTTCGTCGATTACCGCGACAACAAGCCCAGCCCGGAAACCCTGCTCGAATGGGCCGGCAAAGCAGGCGGCTTCGCCGCGATGATCAACAAATCCTCGACCACCTGGCGGCAGTTGCCGGACAACCGCAAATCGCCCGAATCCGATGCCGAGTGGAAGCTGCTGCTGCGCGAATACCCGCAGCTGATCAAGCGTCCGCTGGTGATCACCGACGATGGCGCCCTGAGCCAGGGTTTCAGCGACAACGGCTTCAAGGCCCGCTTCAACATCGCCTGATCCGCCACCACATGCAGGAGCGGTGCAAGCCGCGAAGCCACCGATCCACAAGGCCCCCATGAACGACGTACTAGCCCTGACCTGCGACCTGATCGCCCGCCCCTCGGTAACCCCGGAGGACGCCGGTTGCCAGCAACTGATCGCCGGCCGTCTCAACGCCGCCGGCTTCAACTGCGAGCACCTGCGTCTGGGCGAAGTGGACAACCTCTGGGCTACCCACGGCAGCGGCGCGCCGGTGTTGGTATTGCTCGGCCACACCGACGTGGTGCCGACCGGTCCGGTCGAAGCCTGGAGCAGCGATCCGTTCAAGCCGGAAGTGCGCGATGGCGTGCTGTACGGGCGCGGTACTGCCGACATGAAGGGCAGCGTCGCCGCCTTCGTGGTGGCTGCTGAACAATTTGTCGCCGCCCATCCGAACCATCCCGGCACGCTGGCGGTGCTGCTGACCAGCGACGAGGAAGGTGACGCCATCGATGGCGTGCGCCACGTTGCCAAGCTGTTTGTGGAACGCGGACAGGGCATCGACTGGTGCATCACCGGCGAACCTTCCTCCACCGCCAAGCTCGGTGACCTGCTGCGTGTCGGCCGTCGCGGGAGTCTCTCGGCCAAGCTGCGCATCAAGGGCGTGCAGGGCCATGTCGCCTACCCGGACAAGGCACGCAACCCCATCCATCTGGCCGCACCGGCGTTGGCTGAGTTGACCGCCCGTCATTGGGACGATGGCTACGAAAGTTTCCCGTCCACCAGCCTGCAGATTTCCAATATCAACGCCGGCACCGGTGCCAACAACGTGATTCCGGGTGAACTGCAGGTGATGTTCAACCTGCGCTACAACCCGCATTGGAATGCCGACAAGCTCGAGGCCGAGATCGGTGCGCTGCTGGATCGTCACGAGCTGGACTACGACCTGCAGTGGCACCGCAGCGGCGAGCCGTTCTATACGCCGGAAGGGCGCCTGCGCAGCGTTGCCCGCGACGTACTGGCCGAATTCGCCGGTGCCGCACCGGAAGAAAGCACCGGTGGTGGTACTTCCGATGCCCGTTTCATCGCGCCGTTGGGTGCGCAGTGCATCGAGGTGGGGCCGGTGAATGCCAGCATCCATCAGGTTGATGAGAACGTGCGCGTGGCCGACCTGGAAGCGCTGCCTGACCTGTACCGGAAACTGATCGAAAAACTGCTGGACTAAGCCGTTACGGTGCAATTGCACAATCTTGCCGGGGGGCGAGATGGGTCGTGTTCAAGTGTGACTCCGAGACGGGCAGGCGCTACTCAGGCGAATGCTCTTCGCTGGAGGTGGCTATCATCCAGGGCAAGAGCAAGCGTCTTGAGTTGTGTGCTGGCCTTGTTCAATCAAAACACCTTCGACGCGCGGGACATCAACTGGGCGAGCCCTGCCTGTCGATGACGCCGGCCAGCGCGCCGCCGTCGGCGACAAACTCGGCCCCTGTTGAAAAGCTTGACGCATCGCTGGCCAGGAAAAGCACCATGTCGGCGATCTCGTTGGGTTTTCCTGCGCGGTTGAGAGCGACGTGGCCCTGATCCTGCATCAATCTGGAGGCGGACAACGGCGTTTCTATCAAACCCGGATGTACTGAATTGACCCGCACGCCGTAGCGCCCAAGTTCCAGTGCGACCGACCGGGTGAGGCCGCGTACGCCGAACTTGGACGCGCTATAGGGTGCGAGAGATTCAAAACCAAGGAATCCGGCAGTAGAGGATACGTTGATGATCGATCCAGCACCGGACGCGACAAGTGCCTTCGCAGCGGCCCGCATTCCCAGGAAGACGCCGGTGAGGTTGATATCGATCACCAGGTTCCAGTCTTCGACACTCAGATCCAGGATCGAACCGGATTTGACGATCCCAGCGTTGTTCACGAGGATATCCAGCCCGCCGAACGTTTGCTGCGCCAGCTCTGTCGCCGCAGCCCAATCACCGGTGCTGGTGACATCGAGGTGGGCGTAGCGGGCGCGTTCGCCCAGTGCCGACGCCAGCTTGCAGCCGTCGGCATCGAGGATATCGCCGAAGACGACGGATGCACCTTCCTCGATCAGGCGATGCACAACCGCGGCCCCGATACCTCGTGCGCCGCCACTTACAAGCGCAACTTTTCCATCTACAGCTCCCATTTGACTCCTCCACCTTGTCGGTTTCACCGAGACGGATTGATTGGCCGCTCGCCGAAAATTTCATCAGGCCAGGTTGGAGTCAAGTGCAAAAACAGACATCAAATGATCGAACTCAACAGTGCGCGACAGCCCTGAAGTCCGGGTACAGGCGGTCGCATGTTCAGCCGTACAGGTCCGAGCCGACACTCGAATGCAGCTGGTCGCCTGGCTTTCCAGGTTCTGATTTCATTGCATCCAACTCCCCAAGATGTCGACTCAGATATTCGCGAGGGGGGGGGCTGGGTACGATAGGCGGGAAAGACAGTAGTAGTGGGCAGGCAGAGGTGTGCTTTGGGTGCTTGCCAGGCGCATGGAAAGTCATCCATGCCAGCCCATTGCGCTATGCGACGATCAGTCCGAAAGCAGCCAATGCAGCCGCTGCCTGCCGCTGCGATATCACCGCCTTCTTGAAGTGCTTGCTGTCCATCACGTTGAGTCCGCTGATATCGGTATCGCGCAGGTCGGCGCCTTCGAAGCGGGTCAGACGGGTCTGTGTGTTGCGTAGGCTGCCGCCGCTGAATACCACGTCGCGGAAGTCACAGCCGGACAGGTCGGCATCGGAGAAGTCCATGCCTTCCAGCTGCGCCTTGCGGAATGACATGCCGCGCAGGTCGGCGCTGGCCAGCAGGCAGTCGCGGAACTCCAATGCCCAGCCGCTGACTTCCTGCAGGTGGGCGCCGGTCAGCTTGCAGTCCTTGAACTGCACCGACGACAGCGTGGCGCGTCGCCAGAAGCTGTTGTTGAGGTCGCAATGATCGAAGCGCGAGTCGCTGAGCTGTGCGGAACTGAAGTCGCAATGGCTGCCGCGGCATTTCTGCCACTGGCTTTCCTCCAGTGATGCGGCAAGCCAGTTGGCCCTGCTCAGCGAGCACTGCCTGAACTGGAAGCCGTCCATGTCCAGGCGCGAGAAATCGCCTTCGTCCAGCGTGCACGATTCGAACACAGCAGCGCGCGGACGCGCACGGATGATCTGCTGCATGCGCGCGCGGTCGATGGTTTCTTCGCGAAAAACCGGGGTGTTCGTCATGTCCAACTCTGCAGGTGCTTGCGCGTCATTCTGCGTGACATTGCTCTGCTGATGCAGTCTTGTTGCGGCGGACGTTGTGTGTACAGACCTGCTTGATCTATTCGAAGATGAAGAACGGCGGCGCAATGGCCCGGCGCCAATACGACTCCTCAGCCAGATAGAACTCCTGTGCGTTGGCGCGCGCGAACCATGCTGCCGCTGCTGTTTCATCCTTCTGCAGGCCCTTGCTGCCACGACCCAGCGCCAGGCCGCTGAAGTACTGGCCATAGACATTGCCTTGCTCACCCGCGCGCTGGTACCAGCGCAGCGCCTCGCGCATGTCCTCGGGCATGCCGATGCCCGCTTCGTGCAAGGCGCCAAGATCGACTTGGGCCTCGGCGTCGCCGCGCGCGGCGCGCCGCTGGATGCGGGCGATGGTCGCATTGGAGGAGGGCTGATCGGGGGCAAGGCGCGCGGCATCAGTTGAGGCGAGGGTTGCCTTGCGCAACGCCTCCAGCTTGTACAACTCACGCATGTACACCGCCGAACGCAGGCGCCAGCGCAGTGCGCCTGCCATGTCGCCTTGACGTTCGTACCAGCGTGCCAGATCGGACATGGCATACGGCGAGCCGTGGTAAGCGGCGCTTTGGTACCAGCGGAATGCCTTGCGCGGCGAAGGCTTGAAGCGGACATCTTCCGGCTTCTGCGGGTCATCGCTGCTGTCCAGGCGACCGCGCTCAAGGATCCTGCCCAATTGCTCTTCGGCACCTGTGCTGCGGTGGGTGCGCGGCGTTGTCGCCGCTGCGCGCGCGTACCAGTCCAGTGCGCGCGGGTCGTTCCAGGCCTGGTACATCTTGGCCACCCGCAGGGCCGAGTCGAACTGGCCATCGGCGGCTGCGGACAGCGCATCGCGCTCGGTGTCGCTGGGAGGGCGGGTGTTGGGCCTTGTCGCGCAACCGAGCAGGATGAACAGGGGCAGGGCGTACAGCAGCACGCGGGGCGTGGGACGGGGCATCCAGCAGGTCCGGGTAACGGGGCAGGCGATTATCGCGGAGGCTCCCGGCCCGGCCGCTGAATCGGTTGCCAAAGCAACAGTTGCGCGGGCGCCGAAAGCGGGATACGGTCAGCGCCATGTCCTCGTTCCTGGCCACCGCCGTCAACAATAACAACCGCAATAATCTGCGCGCGAATAATCGTGCGCGGCCACTGCGGGACTGCGACCAGAGCTAGAACAGGCAACACGCTCAGGACATCAGAAAACCCGCATCGGCCGATGCGGGTTTTTTTGTGGCCGGGGCGGGAACACCGAGCGGCTGCAGGTCTTCAAGCCGTTGCTTCCAATGTTTGTCCCCACACAACCCAGGAGCTTTCCCATGTGTTCCATCTTCGGCATTTTTGGCCTGCAATCCGGTGACGACCTGCAGGCGCTGCGTCGGCAGGCGCTTGAACAATCCCAGCGCCAGCGGCATCGCGGCCCGGACTGGAGCGGTGTCTATGTAGACGACGGCGCCATCCTGGTGCACGAGCGCCTGGCCATCGTCGACCCTGCCGGCGGCTCGCAGCCGCTGCTGTCCGACGACGGTCAACTGGCATTGGCAGTGAACGGTGAGATCTACAACCACCAGGAGCTGAAGAAGGAACTGACCCAGTCTTACGCCTTCCAGACCGGCTCGGACTGCGAAGTAATCAACGCGCTGTACCGCGAGGACGAGCCGGCGTCCTACTTGAACAGGCTCAACGGTATCTTCGCCTTTGCGCTGTGGGACCGCGCCAAACAGCGCGTGATCATCGCCCGCGATCCTATCGGCGTGGTGCCGCTGTACTGGGGCCACGACAAGCAGGGCCGGCTGTGCGTGGCCTCGGAAATGAAGTCGCTGTCCGATACCTGTGCCGACGTCGCGCAGTTCCCGCCCGGCCATTGGTATGACAGCAGCACCGACACGCTCAGCAAGTACTACGAGCGCCCTTGGCGCGAGTACGACGCGGTGGAAGGTGTGGACGTATCGCTGACCGAACTGCGCGAGGCCTTCGAACGTGCCGTGCACCGCCAGCTGATGACCGACGTGCCGTATGGCGTGCTGCTGTCCGGTGGCCTGGACTCCTCGTTGGTCGCCGCGGTTGCGGCGCGCTATGCGCGTAACCGCATCGAGGATGGTGGTCAGAGCGAGGCCTGGTGGCCGCGCCTGCACAGCTTCGCGATTGGCCTGAAGGGGTCGCCCGATCTTGCTGCGGCCAAGGTGGCGGCGGAAATGCTGGGCACCGTGCACCACGGCTTCGAGTACACCTTCGAGGAAGGCCTGGATGCGGTGCCGGAAGTGATCCGTCACGTCGAGACCTATGACGTCACGACCATTCGCGCATCCACCCCGATGTTCCTGCTTGCGCGCCGGATCAAGGCAATGGGCGTGAAGATGGTGCTGTCCGGCGAAGGCAGTGACGAGATCTTTGGCGGCTACCTGTACTTCCACAAGGCGCCGAACGCGCGTGAGTTCCACGAAGAGCTGGTGCGCAAGCTCGATGCGCTGAACAACTACGACTGCCTGCGCGCAAACAAATCGATGATGGCCTGGGGCGTGGAGCCGCGCGTGCCGTTCCTGGACCGCGAGTTCCTCGATGTGGCGATGAAGATGGATGCGCGCCACAAGATGGTCGACAAGGCCAGCGGCCGCATCGAGAAGGCGGTGTTGCGTGAGGCCTTCGAGGGTTACCTGCCCAAGGAAATCCTGTGGCGGCAGAAGGAGCAGTTCAGCGACGGCGTCGGCTACGGCTGGATCGACGGTCTGAAAGCGCATGCCGAAGCCCAGGTCAGCGACCGCGTGCTGGCCGCCGCCGACAAGCGCTTCCCGCACAACCCGCCGCAGACCAAGGAGGCGTACTACTACCGCCACGTGTTCGAGCAGTTCTTCCCCAGCCATGCGGCATCGGAAACCGTGCCTGGCGGCAAGTCGATTGCCTGTTCGTCACCGGCGGCGATTGCCTGGGATGCCAGCTTCGCCAGCATGGCCGATCCGTCCGGCCGTGCCGTGGCCGGTGTGCACGAGCAGGCCCTGGCTAGGTGAGTGACGACGCACGGCCCGTAGTATTACGGGCCGTGCGTTTGCAGCTGCCGCTGTGCAGCCGTGGGCCGTATCATCGCCGGCTTACGCAAGGGAAGATCATGGACGCAGGAACGCATCGCCCGGCCTCGCGGGCGCATTGGGGTTGGCTCTATCTGGTTTGGGCTGCGCTGCCGCTGCTGGCGGCGCTGCTAGTGGCCCGTTACGCCGGGATGGATGTGCCGGCGCCGGTGCAGCAGGCGGCCAAGGCCGGCTCGGCGGCACTGCATTCGAGTTCTCCCTTGGGTCTGTTCCTGCTGCAGTTGCTGGTACTGCTGCTGGTGGCCAAAGGGGCTGGACGGCTGTTGCGCTGGTTTGGCCAGCCGGCAGTGATCGGTGAGATGGCGGCCGGCTTGATGATGGGGCCGCTGCTGTTTGGCAGTGTCTTCCCGCAGCTGCAGGCTGCGCTGTTTCCGCCCAGTTCGCTGGGCCCGCTTGGTCTGGTCAGCCAGCTCGGTGTGCTGATGTTCCTGTTGGTTGCTGGAGCGGAGCTGGATCTAGGCAGGTTGCAAGGGCGGCGGCGTTTTGCCATTGCGGTCAGTCACGCTGGTATTGCCGTGCCATTTCTGTGTGGCGTGTTGTTGGCGATCTGGTTGTATCCGGCGCATGGTCCTGCCGGCGTCGGCTTCACTTCGTTTGCGCTGTTCATTGGTATCTCGCTGAGCATCACTGCATTCCCGGTGCTGCTGCGCATTCTTGCCGATCGCGAGATGACCCACAGTCCCCTGGGGCAGACCGCGATCGCCTGTGCAGCGCTGGGCGACGCGACGGCCTGGTGCATGCTCGCGTTGATTGTCGCAGCCACCCAGGCCGCCGGCTGGGGCGCGGCAGGTTTCAGTCTGGCCTGTGTGACGGTTTTCATCGGGCTGATGTTGGGCGTCGTGCGGCCTTGGTTTGCACGGCAACAGATTGCCGCCGGGCGCGAAGGCGCGTGGTTGCTGGGCATGCTGTTGCTGACCCTGGCCAGTGCCTTGTTGACCGAGTCCTTGGGCATCCATGCACTGTTCGGTGCGTTTGCCGCCGGTGTCGCCGCGAACGCCAATGCGCAGCTGCGCGAGTTGATCATCAACAAGGTCGAGCCGCTGGCGGTGACTTTGTTGTTGCCGTTGTTCTTCGCGATGACCGGATTGCGCCTGCGTGCCGATGCCTTGCAGGTCAGCGATCTGTGGCTGTGTCTGCTGGTGATAGCGGTGGCCAGCGTCGGCAAGCTGCTTGGCACGTTTGCCGCGGCGCGCAGTGCGGGCATGCCGGCCCATGATTCGCTGCGCTTGGGGGTGTTGATGAACACCCGTGGTCTGATGGAGCTGATCGTGCTCAATCTCGGCTATGAACTGGGTTTGTTGGGTGACCGTCTGTTTGCGGTGTTGGTGATCATGGCCTTGGTGACGACGGCGATGACCGGCCCGTTGCTGAGCTGGAGTGCGCGCGGCAAGGGCAAGGCAGGCTGAGCTTCTTCGTAAGCGTATTTCGTTGGTGTTGTTCCTCTCAATTCAAAAGGATTTCCGATGCGCGCATTGCCGTTGTTGATGCTGGGGTTGTTGGGCAGTCCATTGGTGGCAACCGCGAACGAGGTGCCGCTGGAACGGCATCAACTGGGCAGCTGGGAGACGGACATCGGCTACACCGGCGTGGTGCGCGATGGCGACACGCTGCATGTTTCCGGTGTGCCCTGCAGGGGCGCGGACATGCAGGCTGCGGTACGTGATTGCTACGGCAAGCTCACCAAGATCCTGCAGCAGTTTGATGCCGACAGCAGCCAGGTGGTTAAGGAAACAGTGTTCACCACCGATATGGATGGCCTGATCAAGGCCATCCCCGAGCGCAAGGCCTTCTTCGCCGACGGCAAGTATCCGGCCGCGAGCTGGGTGCAGATCAGCCGTCTGTTCGACGCCGAGGCCAAGCTCGAAGTGGAGTGGACGGTGCGGTTGAAGTAAGGCTGGAACCCAGACCCGGCGTTTGTCGGGGCGTCGTAAGCCGCGAAGCAGGAACACCATCAGATTGCGCACGCATCAAGGGTTCCAGCACAGCCAGCTTCGCGGCTTACGCCGCTCCCACAGTCAGATGCCAGCCGGCAAACGCAGCGCTTACCCGGGCTACGTCAGGCTTGTGCTGCATACTCAGCGTGGGCTCAAGCTCAAATTGTGCGCGGGCTGACCTGGCAGGAATGGGGTTGGCCGGCCTTCCACCCAGTCGTCGTGGCCTGCGCCCCAGAACGGCGACAGCGGATGGCCGCTCTGGCCGCCGGGCATGTGTACGATGCCGTCGGCTTCGTGACCGGGCGACACCACCATGCGTTCGGACGCACCAAACTTGGGCCCAACCACGCGCGGCATGTTGTCGTCGCCAGCCAATGGTTGGGCCGGCATGCACAGCCAGCGCTTGAATAGACCCGGCAATGCCATCGAGACCGGATGGCAGATCGCGGCGGTGTTGCGCTCGCCCCAGCTGCGTTGCGCCAGATCCGGGCCCTGTTCGGCCAGATCTTTTTCCAGTTGACGGGCGCTGTCGGCCAGCAATGCATCCCAGCTCTTATAAGGCGGTGGCAACAGGTGCGGCGGACGTTCGCTGAGCAAGGGCCATAGCAGGCCTTCGAACTGGGCCAGTTTGGGTGGGATGTAACGTTCGCCCAACTGTTCCCTGGCCGGTGCCAGCAGCGCGCCTTCCATGTTGTCCATCAGGATCCCGCGGAAGCCGCGCGCCATCCGGTAGCTGACGGAATCGGTGGAAGCGCGGCCCTGCCACTGGCGGCTGGCGGCTTCCAGTCGCTTCAGCGCCGGATCATCGCTGTGCTCGACGGTCTGCCGCAGCAGCTTCCACCAACGTTCCATCAGCAGGGCGCGGTCATCCAGCTGGATTGCCAGCAGGTCACTTTCCTTGAAGCTTTCGCGGGCGAACAGGCCGTCGCGGATCTGCTTGGCGCGTGCACCGAAGTCATAACCGCCGTCACCGGCCTCGACCAGCGCGGCGCCATCGAGCACGCGGCCATTGGCTGTCCATAAACGGTGATCGGGTGGGTCGATCAGCGCGGGTGCCTGATCGGTGCGGATCGGCCACGGTGCGCAGTTGGCCTGCGCCGCTGCATCGGCATGGCAGCTCGGGTCACGCGCGGGGCGCGCGCCGATCAGGCGCCAGGCGATGCGCCCGCTACGGTCGGCGACCAATAGATTCTGTGCGGGGATGCCGGAGCGATCGGCTACTGCAAAGGCAGCGTCGAGATCGGCGGCCTTGGCCATGTCAGCGAAATCCAGACGCACGGCGCCAGCCTGCTGGCCAACCCAACGCAGGGCCAGCAGTTGCCCGTCGGGTTCGTCATGCAGGATCGGGCCCCAGTCGCTTTCGCGTACCAGCAGCAGCTCCGGGCGCGCCCCGGCGACGGCGATGGACTCGTTGACGGTGCGCAGCGGGGTGTTCGCGGGCAGGGTGGTGTAATCGGCGGTGTCGATGTAGCTGTTGGTGAAGGCCCAGGCTACCCGCGTATTGCTGCCGACAATGACTGCAGGCAGGCCGGGCAGGGTGAAACCAGCAACATCGACCTTGCCTTCCGGCGCGGTCGGGTCGGCATAGCGCAGGCGTGCGCGGAACCAGATGTTGGGCGCACGCAGGCCCAGGTGCATGTCGTCGGCGATGATGGCGCGGCCGTCTTCGGTCAGAGCGCCGGCTACTGCGAAGTTGTTGCTGCCTAGGACATCAGAGTCCGCCGCGACCGGCGCAGGTGGCGCCGTGCCAGCTTGCTTGCGCAGGTCCAGCGCTGCCGCATCTGGTAACACCGCATCGCCACGGGGAGCGCCAAACAAGGGCGCATCCCAGCTGCTGCCGTCGTGGGCGAGCAATGCATACAGGGCTGGCGGCACCACGCTACGGATGCGTGCCATTGCCAGCTCGCGGGTATTGGTTGGGTCCTGCAGATCGGCGTACATCGCCAGCCCGGTCAGCACCGAGTCCTCCAACTCCCAAGCGCGCGGTTGCTGGCGCAGCAGCAGGTATGGCCAGGGCCGGACCGGCAGCGCGGCAAGGCCGGCATTGACGCCGTCGCGGTAGGCCTCGATGACGCCGCGTTTGTCGCCCAAGGCCGCGCCCAGGTTCTGTTGGGTATGGGCGCGCAGGCGTTGCACGCGCATGCGTCTGTCCAGCGGCAGGGCCTTGGCGCCGAACAGCTCGGACAGCTCGCCGGCGGCCGAACGCCGCATCAGGTCCATCTCGAAGAAGCGCTCCTGCGCGTGGACATAGCCCAGGGCGCGGGCCATATCGGTCTCATTGGCGGCTTCGACGGTGAGCACCCCCAGCGCGTCGCGCTGGATGCTGACCGGCGCAGACAGCCCCGGCAGGGCCAGCTCCCCATCCAGCTGAGGCAAACTCCCGCGCAGCAATCCCCAGATGACCAGCAGCACTACCAGCAAAAGCCCCAATACAACCCAAAGCGAACGCAGCAGCCAACGCAGCACAGGCCTACCCCCGGTAGCGGTTCTGTGGCGATTGTAGACAGCTTGTGAAGCCGAAAGAGAGGGAATCGCAACTGAAAGTGATTCCGATTAGATCATTGGGTTTTCAGATGGGGCACCCTATGCACCATCGAATCATCAGGAGCACCCCCATGCAGGGCAAAGCCGAAGTCATTGAGTGCCTGAAGGAGCTGCTGCGCGGCGAACTGGCTGCGCGCGACCAGTACTTCATCCATTCCCGTCGGTATGAAGATCAGGGCCTGCTGGCGCTGTACGAGCGTATCGGTCACGAGATGGAAGAAGAGACCGAGCACGCCGATGCGCTGCTGCGTCGCATCCTGTTCCTGGGCGGCAACCCGGACATGCGGCCGCACGCGTTCGAGCCGGGCGTGACCGTGATGGAAATGCTGGAGAAGGACCTGCAGGTCGAGTACCAGGTTCGCGCCAACCTCGCCGCCGGGGTGAAGCTGTGCGAAGCACAGGGTGACTATGTCAGCCGCGACATCCTGCTGCTGCAGCTGCGTGACACCGAGGAAGACCATGCCTGGTGGCTGGAGAAGCAGTTGGGCCTGATCAAGCGTATTGGCCTGGAGCTTTACCAGCTGAGCAAGATGGACGCCAAGGGCACCCCGGCGCATTGATCCTGCGGTGCGGGCTGGCGGGAATCACGCGACTTGAGGCAGCGACCCCCGTGTGAGGCCCGCCTTTGGAGCGGGGGCATCCTGCTTTGCCGTCTCTGCTCACAGTGCCGTGCCTGGGGCAGAACGGCCACTGCTCTGGCAGGTATGAAGGCTTGAAAGCCAGAGCGGAGCTCAGAGCTATTCCCGCATTTGCGGGAATGACGGCATGAGAGCCAACACCGAAGTGTTCTGTGCAGTATTGCCAGCATCAGACTGGCAATGCTGCGGTAACTGCGCTCGAGAAGGAAATGCCGTGATCAACGGATCAGTCCGTAGATGATCCGGTTCCAGCTGTTCTCACGACGTAGTGTCTGTTGCTCGCTGAGCTGTGCCGAGTCCACCAGCTTGCCCATCACGGACTTTGACGGGTAGATATTCGGATCATTGGCCACTTCGTGATTGATCCAGCGGGTGGATGCCGCGTTTGCATTGGCGTAAGTGACATGGTTGGTGATATCGCTGATCACCTTGGCGTCCATCAGGTAGTTGATGAACTCATGCGCAAGCGCTGGGTTCTTCGAATTCTTCGGAATGGCGACCACGTCCATCCAGCGCAATGCGCCTTCGCGGGGGATCAGGTACTTGATGTTCCTGGGCCTGCCGCCCTTGGCAAGCTCTTCTGCCCGCGCCTGCGCCTGCCCAATATCGCCGGAATAGCTGAGTATCACGCATAGCTTGCCCGACGCCAGGTCGTCGATCAGCTCGACCGAGCTGCCAAACGTGCGGATGTAGGAGCGTACATCCAGATAGGCATCCTGCACGGCGTCCATGTTTTCCGCCGTGATGGCGTTGGCATCACGGCCCAACCATATCAGCGCTGCTGTATGGCCTTCCTCGTCATCATCGATGATGCCGATGCCGCATTCCGAAAGTTGGGACGCGATAGCGGGCTTGAACAACAGGTCCCACGTGGCCATGTCGAAATCTGGCCCCAGAATTGCCTGAACCTTGTCGGTGTTGACGCCAAGCCCGGTGGTGCCCCAGAGGTACGGAACGAGGTGAGCGTTTCCGGCATCCGGTCCGGTGAGGCCATCGAGTGCATCCCTGCTCAGGTTCTGCCAGTTGCTCAGTGCGGTTTTGTCCAGCGGACGCAGCAGGCCTTGCCTGATCTGATCCGCTGCATACGGGCGTGCCGAGGGGAAAACCACATCGTAGGCATCGTTGTTTTCGCGCAGCTTCTGATCAAGCACGCCATTGCCGCTGAACAGCTCGTACCGCACGCTGACCCTGAATTTCTTTTCGAAATCGCGGATGGTGTCTGGTGCAACATAGTCTGGCCAGTTGTACACGTTCAGTACACCACCAAGGGCGGTTGGGGCCGCCGGTGCCTCTGCTGTGCTTGGGAAATCGCTGCCGCCGCACGAAATCAGCGACAGCGATACAGCGGCCGAAAGTAGCTTTTTCAATCCTTGTCCCTTGGCGATATTGAAGCGCGGCGTGCCGAGCGCAATTCGCCAGTGAGCAATCGTGCTGTCCCCGGCCCGGCATTGGCCGTGGAGGAAAAGCACTTGGCTGGATGGCAATCTTGTTCGGTGTGGTGTTGAAAACTTTCGTATTTTCGATAGGGCTGGCCGGAGTGGACATCGGACCAGTCTCAAAATCGCTGTTGGCCAAGCGATTTGGTGCGACTACGTTGGTAGGGGCAGCAATGTGGCTCGCGGCCAGGGGGCATGATCTGCGGCCACCGCATGGCGCAGCCGCGCAGCGGTACCGACGGACATCTGTACTGGCAATGTGGCAAGAGGCGGTGATCTGTCGCGGCAGGCGCCGAGGGCCTTGGGCGTTGTGGCACTGCGCATGCGCGCTTGATCGGATGTGCCGATATGGCCCCCACGAGAGGGGCATTTCCGCTACTGGGAGCGTTGCGTCAGCTACGGAATAGTTGATAGACCGTGGTGGAGAGCGCCGTCACACCGTCTGCGCGGAAATCCGGTTGTTGATCCAGGATGTCGCGACGTTCCATCACGGTGGCGAGCCATGGCGTCGCGAACAGGCGCAGCACTTCGGCTTGTTCGACAGAGAATGGAGGGCCCTGCTTTTCGTCCTGTGGATACTCGAGCGTTATCAGTATGCCGCGGCAATCGACCGGCAGTTGGGCATACAGCGTGTCGCGGTAATGCTGGCGCAGTGGTGGCGGTAGCGCGATCAGGGCGGCGCGGTCATAGACGGCGGCTACATCGGCCAGCAGACCAGCGTCCAGTGCAAATGCATCACCGCAGATGATTTCAATCGGCCCGGCGCTGTAGTGCTCGCCGTACTGGCTGCTGTGGTGCTGCGGAGTGATGTCGGCTTCGGCAAAGAACTGCTCGATCGCCATCGGTGATAGTTCAACCCCAAGGACGCGGTGGCCTTGCGCGGCCAGCCAGTGCATGTCCAGGGTCTTGCCGCATAGCGGTACCAGCACGCGGCTGCCTGCCGGGAGTTGCAGCTCGGGCCAGTGCTTCTGCAGCAGTGGCATCACTTCGTTGCGATGGAAGCCGATTTGACCGTTCTGCCAACGTTGCAGCCAGAAGTCGGGTTGCATGGGGGTCTCCGCTTGCGTTGCCGGTGGTTTGTAGGAGCGGCGTGAGCCGCGAAGCTGAGAGCAGTGGATCAATGGTGATTCGTGGTTGCTGGTGCTGTTTGGATTTGTGGCTTCGCGGCTTACGCCGCTCCTACAAAAGCGAAATAAAAAAGGCCGGGCATTGCCCGGCCTTCTCTGTTTACTGGACTTCCAGCCCTTCGACCTTCTGCCAACCCCGCGGCAGCAGATGCCCGCGCGTCGCCCGCGTTCCCAGATACGTCTCCAGGTCCTTGAACGACAGGTTCATGGTGCGCTGGCCACTGCGTACCTGCAGAGTGTTGCCCGGGCTTACCGCGACCACCGCGACCACGCGCTCGGTGGAGAGCTTGGCCTTGGGGATCTCGATGATCTTGTTGCCCTTGCCCTTGTCCAGCTCAGGCAGCTCGCTGGCCGGGATGGCGAGCATGTTGCCGGCGCTGGTGACCGCGACGATGCGGTCGGTTTCCGGGTTGGCGACCAAGGACGGGGTCAGGACCGCCGAACCGGTGGACAGGTTGAGCATAGCCTTGCCGGCCTTGTTGCGGCCGGTCAGGTTCTCGAAGCGGGTGACGAAGCCATAACCGTGCGTGGAAGCCAACACGAAGCGGGTGTTGTTGTCGCCGCTGGCTACGGTGACGAAGCTGCTGCCCGATGCCGGTGAGAAGCGACCGGTCAGCGGCTCGCCATTGCCACGTGCCGAGGGCAGGGTGTGGACCGGCGTGGAGTAGGCACGGCCTTCGGTATCGAGGAAGGCCACCTGCTGGGTGCTGCGGGTACGTGCCACCGCCAACAGGCTGTCGCCATCGCGGTAGTTCAGGGTCGAACCGTCGACGTCGTGGCCCTTGGCCGCGCGAACCCAGCCCTTCTCCGACAGCACCACGGTCATCGGCTCGCTGGGCACCAGCTCGGTCTCGTCGATGGCCTGGGCGGCACCGCGCTGCACCAGTGGTGAGCGGCGCGCGTCGCCGAACTTCTTGGCGTCGGCCAGCAGTTCGTCCTTGACCAGCTTCTTCAGCTTGGCGCTGCTCTGCAGGATCGAGAGAATCTTGTCGCGTTCCTTGGCCAGCTCATCCTGCTCGCCGCGGATCTTCATTTCTTCCAGGCGCGCAAGCTGCTTGAGCTTGGTTTCCAGGATGTACTCGGCCTGGTCTTCGCTCAACGCGAAGCGCGCGATCAGCGCGGCCTTGGCATCGTCCTCGGTGCGGATGATGCGGATCACTTCGTCCAGGTTGAGGAAGGCAACCAGCAAGCCCTCCAACAGGTGCAGGCGACGCTCGACCTTCTGCAGGCGATGGTTGAGGCGGCGGGTGACCGTGTCCTGGCGGAAGCGCAGCCACTCGCTGAGCAGCATCTTCAGGTTCTTGACCTGCGGACGACCGTCCAGGCCGATGACGTTGAGGTTGACGCGGTAGCTGCGCTCAAGGTCGGTGATGGCGAACAGGTGGCCCATCAGCTGCTCGGCGTCGACGCGGTTGGAGCGCGGCATCAACACCACGCGCACCGGGTTGGCATGGTCGGATTCGTCGCGGATGTCTTCCAGCCACGGCAGCTTCTTGGCGCGCATCTGCGCGGCGATCTGCTCGATCACCTTGGACGGCGAGACCTGGTGCGGCAGCGCATCGATGACGATGTTGCTGCCTTCCTTCTTGAAGGTGGCGCGTGCGCGCACGCTGCCGTTGCCGGTCTCGTAGATGTTCCGCAGGTCCGACGGCGAGGTGATGATCTCGGCGGTGGTCGGGTAGTCCGGGCCCTTCACGTGCTCGCAAAGCTCGGCGACGGTGGCGTCCGGCTCGTCGATCAGGCGCACCAGTGCGCTGACGATCTCATTGAGGTTGTGCGGCGGTACGTCGGTGGCCATGCCCACGGCGATGCCGGTGGTGCCGTTGAGCAGCAGGTGCGGCAGGCGTGCCGGCAGCCAGGTCGGCTCTTCCAGGGTACCGTCGAAGTTCGGGGTCCAGTCGGTGGTGCCCTGGCCCAGCTCGCCCAGCAGCACCTCGGCAATCGGGGTCAGCTTGGATTCGGTGTAACGCATGGCCGCGAACGACTTGGGGTCGTCGCTGGAGCCGAAGTTGCCCTGGCCCTCGATCAGCGGGTAGCGGAACGAGAACGGCTGGGCCATCAGCACCAGTGCCTCGTAGCAGGCGCTGTCACCGTGCGGGTGGTACTTGCCGATGACGTCACCGACGGTGCGGGCGGATTTCTTGGGCTTGGCCCCGGCACCCAGCCCCAGTTCGCTCATCGAATAGACGATGCGGCGCTGCACCGGCTTGAGCCCGTCGCCGATGAACGGCAGGGCGCGGTCCAGCACCACGTACATGGAGTAATCAAGATAGGCGCGTTCAGCGTATTCGCGCAGTGGCTGCTGTTCGAAGCCATGGTATGCGGGGCGTGCAGAATCAGTCATTGCGGGTGGGTGCTACCTGTTGTGCGGGGCCAAGGCGGGGACCGCCGGCTGCCTGATCCGACGATTATCCGGATGCCGACGACGATGCCAAGCGCGGCGACTGTCCGGGTGAAGGTGGTGCCATCGATTCACTACATATGTGTAACGATGAATTCATTTCTTGATGGAAATATTCCGTAGAATATATTTCCAAATGGAAATAAAATGCCGCCCCATGACTGAATCCTCTTCTGTACCCCCCAGCTTTGGCCTGCTGCTGCGCCAGGTGGGCGACGGGCTGGTACGCCAGCTCGACGCGACCATGGCCGAGGAAGGTCTGGGTATTGGCTTCACCCATTACGTGGGCCTCAAGGTGCTCTCGCAGATGGCGCCGTGTACAGCGGCCGAGCTCGGCCAGGCCATCAACCAGGTGCCCAGCGCGGTGACCCGCCTGCTGGATCGGCTGGAGGCGTTGGGTGCGGTGCGCCGCGAGCCGCATGCGCAGGACAGAAGAGCCTTGCAGATCGTAGTGACCGACGAAGGTCACGCGCTGTGGCAGCAGCTCAAGGTACGTGGTGACCGGATCATTGATCTGGCACTGGGTGACCTGACTGCCGCCGAGCGTGACCAATTGTTTTCTCTGTTAGCCCGGGTACGGGATGCCCTTTCTCCCCCATGAAAACTTCTCCTTTGAACTACGCGCGCCCGTTGTTGCTGGGCGCGTTGGTGTTGGCGCTTGGCGCCTGTGCCAGCAGCCGTGGCCTGCAACCGCAGGGCCATCTGCTCGATGCCGACAGCCTGCAGGCCGGGCGGAGCTTGGCCGGAGCGTCGCTCAGCGCCGCCGGTTTCCCTGCTGCCGATTGGTGGCGTGCATTTGCTGACCCGCAGTTGGATGCGCTGGTCGCCGAAGGCCTGCGTAGCAATCCCTCACTCGAAGCGGCCGATGCACGGCTGCGCCAGGCGCAGGCACAGGCGTCCGGTGCCAATGCCGAGCGCAAGCCCAGCCTGTCGCTGGCACCAGGCTATACCGGGCTGACCTTGCCCGAATCGATGGCCGGTGACCTCGGCGGCGATTACATGGGCAGCGTGCAGGCGGTTGCCAATTTCAGCTACGGGGTTGACCTGTGGGGCGGAAAGCGTGCGAACTGGGAGGCGGCGGTGGACAGTGTCCATGCCTCGACGGTGGACGCGCAGGCGGCGCGGCTGGACCTGTCGGCTGCCATCGTTCAGGCCTACGTGCAGTTGGCCCATGCCGGTCAGCTGCAACAAGTCGCCAATGACGAACTGACGCGTGCCGAAAAGACGCTTGAGCTCACCAACCAGCGCCGCCGCGCCGGTATCGACAGCAACCTGCAGGTCACCCAGGCACAGGCCCGGTTGCCACTGGCGCGCCAGCAACAGCTGGCCGCGCAGCAGCAGATCGATTCCGCCCGCAACGCCTTGGCGGCGCTGCTGGGGCAGGGTCCGGATCGCGGCTTGGATATTGCTGTTCCCGACGAATTGAATCCGCTGGCCCTGCAGCTGCCAAGCGTGTTGCCCAGTGAACTGCTGGGTCGTCGCCCGGACGTCGTCGCTGCGCGCTGGCGCGTGGAAGCGGCAGACAAGCAGATCAAGGTCGCCAAAACCCGCTTCTATCCCAGCCTCAACCTGACCGCGCTCGGCGGCGTGGTGTCGAAGAACCTGGACAGCTTGCTGCAGAGCGGCTCCACCTTCGGCCTGCTGGCACCGGCGCTGAGCCTGCCGATCTTCGACGGTGGCCGCCTGCGTGCAGGCCTGGCTGGCAGCGATGCCGAGTACGATCTGGCGGTGGCCAACTACAACCACACCGTGGTCGAGTCGCTGCGCGATGTGGCTGACCAGGTGACCGCACTGCGTTCGCTGGCCGAGCAGGTGCAGGCCCAGCAGCAGGCGCAGGCTACCGCGCAGGCCGCCCATGACCTCGCCCAGCAGCGCTACCGCGCCGGCATCGGTAATTACCTTGATGTGCTCAGCACGCAGGACCAGTTGCTGCGCAGCCAGCAGCAACTGAGCAATCTGCAGTCACAGCAACTGCTGTCCTCGGTGCGCCTGAGCGCGGCACTGGGCGGAGGCTTCCAGCCTGACGCAGTTGCCGAACCTGCTGTTGCCATCAACGCCCATTCGAATTCCTCAGACGCCTCCCCCCAATGAGCCAGACCTCCTCCCCCGAAGCGGCAGCCGCCGCTCCCAGCCGTCGCGGCAAGCTGCTGCGCGGCCTGTTGTTCGTGATCCTGATCCTGCTGGCAGCATTTGCTGCGTGGTACTACTTCCTGGGCCGCTGGGCCGAGGAAACCGACGACGCCTATGTCGGCGGCAACCAGGTGCAGATCACCCCGCAGATCACCGGCACCGTGGTGTCCATCGCCGCCGATGACGGCATGAAGGTGGAGCAGGGCCAGCTGCTGGTGCAGCTGGACCCGGCCGATACCGAAGTGGCGATGCAGCAGGCGCAGGCCAACCTCGCCAGCACCGTGCGCCAGGTGCGCGGCCTGTACCGCAGTGCGGAAGGTGCACAGGCGGAATTGAACGCGCGGATGGTATCGGTGAAGCGCGCACGCGAAGACTTCGCCCGTCGTCGCGATCTGGCTGCCAGCGGTGCCATCTCCAATGAAGAACTGGCCCATGCCCGTGACGAGTTGGCCGCTGCCGAAGCCGCCGTTGCCGGTTCGCGCGAGACCGTCGAGCGCAGCCGCGCGCTGATCGACGACACCGTCATCGCCACCCAGCCGGACGTGCAGGCCGCTGCGGCGCAGCTGCGCCAGGCCTATCTCAACAACGCACGTGCCGGCATCGTTGCGCCGGTCACCGGTTATGTCGCACGTCGCTCGGTGCAGGTCGGCCAGCGCGTGCAGCCGGGTGCCGCCTTGATGGCGGTGGTGCCGGCTGAGCAGATGTGGGTGGATGCGAACTTCAAGGAAACCCAGCTGCGGCACATGCGCCTGGGCCAGGAAGTGGCGCTGCGCTCGGACCTGTACGGTGGCGACGTCACCTACACGGGCCACATCACCAATCTTGGCCTGGGTACCGGTTCGGCGTTCTCGTTGCTGCCGGCGCAGAACGCCAGCGGCAACTGGATCAAGATCGTGCAGCGCGTGCCGGTGCGCATCACCGTCGATGCCAAGCAGCTTGCCGAGCATCCGCTGCGCCTGGGTCTGTCGATGAAGGCCGAGGTCAACCTGCACGACCAGAAGGGCACGGTACTGCCGGCTGACGTGGCCAAGGGCACGGTGTACGGCACTGAGGTTTATACCAAGCAGCTGCATGATGCCGACGCCATGATCCACAGCATCATCCAGGACAACCTGCCGCCGTCCACGCGCGCCAGCTGAGGTCACCATGTCCGCTCAAGCTCCCACGGCGCCGGCCACGACGGTCGGCGCAGGGCCAGCCAATGTTGCGTTGTGCACGGCCGGCCTGGCGCTGGCCTCGTTCATGCAGGTGCTGGATACCACCATCGCCAACGTCTCGTTGCCGACGATCGCCGGCAACCTTGGTGCCAGTTCGCAGCAGGCGACCTGGGTGATCACTTCGTTCGCGGTCAGCACCGCGATTGCCTTGCCGCTGACGGGGTGGTTGAGCCGCCGCTTCGGTGAAGTGAAGCTCTTCATCTGGGCGACCATTGCGTTCTCGATCGCTTCCTTGTTGTGCGGCATCGCCCAGAGCATGGGCATGCTGGTGGTGTCGCGCGCGCTGCAGGGATTCGTGGCCGGGCCGATGTACCCGATCACGCAGTCGCTGCTGGTCTCGATCTATCCACGGGAGAAACGCGGGCAGGCGCTGGCCTTGTTGGCGATGATCACCGTGGTTGCGCCGATTGCCGGGCCGATCCTCGGTGGCTGGATCACCGACAACTACAGCTGGGAATGGATCTTCCTGATCAACGTGCCGTTGGGCGTCATCGCTGCGGCGATTGTCGGCAGTCAGCTGCGTCATCGCGTGGAAACCACTGAGCGGCCGAAGATGGATTACGTCGGCCTGGTCACCCTGGTGATCGGCGTCGGCTGCCTGCAGCTGATGCTGGACCTGGGCAACGAGGAAGATTGGTTCAACTCGACCAAGATCGTCGTGCTGACCTGCATCGCTGCGGTGATGCTGGCGGTATTCGTGATCTGGGAACTGACCGACAAGGACCCGATCGTCGACCTGAAGCTGCTGCGGCATCGCAATTTCCGCGCCGGCACGCTGGCGATGATTGTGGGTTACGCCGCGTTCTTCTCGGTGGCGTTGATGATTCCGCAGTGGTTGCAGCGTGACATGGGCTACACCGCGATCTGGGCCGGTCTGGCCACAGCGCCACTAGGCATCCTGCCCATCATGGTGGCGCCGGTGCTGGGCAAGTTCGGCCACAAGGTGGACATGCGCTACCTGGCGACGATCGCGTTCTTCGTGTTGTCGATGACCAGTTTCATGCGCTCGGGCTTCAACCTGCAGGTCAACTTCGAACACGTTGCTGGTGTGCAGCTGCTGATGGGTGTTGGTTTGGCGCTGTTCTTCATGCCGGTGCTGCAGATTCTGCTGTCCGACCTTGATGGGCGCGAGATCGCCGCCGGCTCCGGCCTGGCGACCTTCCTGCGGACCTTGGCGGGCAGTTTCGCGGCGTCGCTTACCACGTGGTTGTGGGCGCGTCGTACCCAGCAGCACCACGCTGATCTGACCGAGCATGTGTCCTTGTACGATCCGGGCATGCATCAGCAGGTGACCGCGATGGGGCAGGGCGACCTGCAACATGGTGCGGCGGTGCTCAACGAGATGATCAACCACCAGGCCTCGCAGATGGGTTTCAACGACATCTTCCTGCTGCTGGGCTGGGTGTTCCTGCTGATCATCGGCCTGGTGTGGCTGGCCAAGCCGCCGTTTGGTGCGGGCGCTGGTGCAGCGTCGGCAGGCGGGCATTAGCCCCGCTTGTTGTAGGAGCGGCGTAAGCCGCGAAGCCGATAGCAATGACGCTACAGCGAAGCCCGCAATCGGAAAGATTGCGGGCTTCGCTTTGTGTAACGCCGAGCCATGCTCGGCAATGGCCTTACCGGTAAAGCCCCTGCCGAGCATGGCTCGGCACTACGGGGGGGGATTGTCGGTAAGGCTTCTGCCGAGCATGGCTCGGCACTACAGGTAAAAGCTGCGGGCACAAAAAAACCCGCTTTCGCGGGTTGTTTCGTTTGAGTCGTGGTGCCCGGGAGAGGACTCGAACCTCCACGGAGTTGCCCCCGCTAGCACCTGAAGCTAGTGCGTCTACCAATTCCGCCCCCTGGGCGACTCAGGAGCGAGATTATGTAGGACGTTTCTGGTGCCGTCATCTGGTTTGTGAAGATGGGGCTGCGCCGCTTGGCTCCCTCCCTTTGCCGCAGGCAAGGGGAGGGCAGGGGAGGGG